>JAISZB010000288.1 GCA_031269465.1 Clostridiales bacterium
GATGCCCATCGTGTTTTCGGTTCCCAGGCGCAACTTCATCTGGTTCGGCGGCAATCTGCAATGCAAATCAAATTATAGCAAGTTTTGGGTTAATTGCAGACAGCTCCAGCCTCCAAATCCGTGTCGATTTTTCTTAACTTTATAGTATTGGCCGACAAGGACGGAAGCCGATTTTGCCAGGCATATAAAGGGCGCCGCTGCGGTGAACCCTGAAGATAAATACATAATAATATCGGATAATTATAACGCACATAAATCAGAGACTCTCGCAGAGCTTATCGCCGAAGATGAAAAAATAGACTCGAAGCTTCTCGGAGCCGAGGAAAAATGTGGGTTCTTGAAGAGCATGGCTTCGAGAGCCGAGTTTTCAGGCGGCGACTCCCATCGGGCCGTCTTCAAATGCACGCCCAGGCATTGCTCGAGGCTGAACCAAATAGAATGCTGGTCCGGCATACTCAGCTGCCGGACAGGAGGGCGAGCTTCGCCTCGGCCGGGGATCTCGAGGTCAAAATCCGCGCCTTCGTGAACTTCTATAATAGCAATATGAAGAAGCTGATAAGTTGAATTTTACTGGAAACATACTTAAGGTTTAGTTTATAGATCGTATTTGAGACTTACAGCACTAGAGCGGGAGCAAGGGAACCCTGCTGAATCCGGAAGAATTTGCATTAATGCCTGGGTTAAATTTGCCGATATATAAGTAGAGTCTCCGCTGTAAAAAATGGGATATCATATCTTTATAAAATGTCCATTATCTATATTGTTCCCGTATTCTGAAATATTTTAAAAAGAAGAAAAAGCTCGTTTTAGCCTATTGACAAAACCTATATCACAAATTAGAATATAATTGATTAGAAAAACTCGACAAATAAATAATTATATACATAAATATCGTAAAATATTCTAAAGTCGATTATATGTTATTATTTTTTTTCCTATCTTTAGAATTGAGTGCATTTACTGGCTTTATACCAGAAAAATAAGCTAAAAAGCTATTATGTTTACATCTTAAGAAAGAGAGGAATAATGGATGAATATTTACGAGCGTTCTTTGTGGGTTATGCTTAAAGGCATCATCGGAGCGCCTTTAGCAGGAGTATTTGTCTACTGCGCATTAAGCTTTGCGACGGAGGACGACAGGATATTGATCTGCGCTTCAGCCCTAGTGATGCTTGCGATACTCTATATTTCTATTTTTAGCGAAAGCATCCGAATAGAGCTCGATTCTGACGGCATACTGCGTTATATCAAAAGAGGCAAGGTTTTAAATACTTTCAAGCTGCCCGAATGCTCTGCGGGATACAGCAGGAACTCCGATGGCGCAGGGCCGTTTGCTGATCACAGCATTACTTTGCAAATAATTGAAGCCGATGGGCGGGAAACAAATATTGACTGCAGCCCCATTGGGCTTGGCAGGTTTGAGTCTCTGTACGAGCAAGTCAAAAACTTCAGCCGCGATGTCCCTGAGGTTCTGTCGGCGAAAGTTATGACAGCCAAGCATAAGATCTAAAATAAAATATTGAGGGAGATGTGTATGGAGCAAATAATAAGCGTTGTTCAAGCAAATTTTTATCCGATTATTGGGATTTCAGTCGTCACAGTGGCGAGCTTAATCTTCAGCTTCTCGTACATGATGCGCATGAAGGCGCAAGGAAATGAATTTCTCAAAGAGCATCCTGACGCCGCTAAGGTTTACTTGACTGTCAAGGCGCTCATCACTTCAGAGGTCGTCACAGTGCATACAGTGGACGGGCGCTCGCCATTCCGCTTTGCTGAAGGCGGCAAGTCGGGCTTCTATTTAACGCCGGGGCAAACTGAAGTGCAGATAAGCTACAGCTATACTCGTCCTGGAGTGCTTCACAAGAATGTGACCACTTCCACGGGCGTCGTAGATAAAGTGCTTGAGGTAGAAGCCAATAAAAAATACCTGCTCGGCTTTAATCGCAAAGAGAAGCAGTTTACCTTTGAATCGTTTGCCGGTTGACGTTTAAGTTCATTCAAAGCATTAAAAGCGCTTGCATCCGCAAGCGCTTTTTTCATGCGGCATATATTCAAGAGCAAAACTGGAATTTATCGCTGGCCTTCAGCTGCAAATAATAATTGAAACGCGTGACCGGCGCTTGCCTTGATGATCTGTCCGGTTATAATTGCGGCGCGTTCGCTTGCAAGAAACACGTTTGCATCTGCTATGTCTTGAGTCTCTATCGGTTTCCCAAGCGGGACTTGCGGCAAAACAGCATCCGCCAATCCCTCATCAAGCCAATCTGTATGCGTCGGTTCGGAAGCGACGCAATTTACGGTTACGCCATACTTTCCGACTTCATAGCAATGTTGCGCGTCAGCGCTTCTATACTGAATTGCATATAAAAATTCAATAGAAATTTTTCAAAATTCAGGAATTTTCATTGTACTTTCAGCATTATATAAATCATATTAGCTAATTAGATTTTCTATGCCAGAAACTCTTATGTGCGCTCACAAAAAGTACTCAGAACAAGGCTTGCTCCGCCACGTTTTCTTTCCGCTTGCCAGCTTCACTGCATCAGCTATGCCACATGCTCATGGGCGGCTCCAATCGGGTCTTTACCTCAGGATCTGTCAGTATTTATTGGCGTAAATGCTTTATTTAATAGTTTTTCAGGCACTTTTCGCCTCGCTGAGTTTAAAGGCCGCTTCAATCTCAATCAAGCTAAAAAGCAAAAGCGAACCCCCAACTTACGGGAAACTGCCTTTGCGGGTGAACTCTTGTTCCTGGTGGTGGTGAAAATGTGATTTACTGGAGAATTTAGCGTCCCGGTTGCTGAGATTTAGTGATATACTTGGTTGCAGCGCAATTTCATATGCAAATCAGCGCCATGGGGCCGCGATTCTGTGAAAGCGAGGCGCCAAAGGGGAGTTGCGATTTTTACTGAAACGCCTTTGCTGGAAGGTGAACTAGAGTTGTTCTTAGGCAGTGCGGCCGCCCCCGATGTCATTACGAGGCGATTTGAGTACTGACGCGCGCCAGAAATCAGCGGCGAAATGCCGAATTCAGGCTAGTCGGCGCTCCCTTACGCCTGCGTGGCGAAGAAGCCGAGTTCGGGCACCCTCTCAATTTGAGGGCGCAAAAGGGAGTATGCGTGAATCATTGCCTTAAACGCGCTATCATGCACATTAGGCGCGCTAACATGCAGTTAAAGCCGCTAAGGTGCGCTTTAAGCGCTCTGAGATGCGCTTTAATTCGCCAAGGCGCGCTATAAACCACTCCGAGGCCGCTAGAACTGGCTTGAATCGGGCCTTTAGCGCGGAGGAAAGTCTCGACGCATCTCCCTAAAGCACCTCTAGCAAAGCTGCAAATGAAAGAAAAACCGCATTGTAGCGGATGATTAATTATGATATCCTTTATTTAAAAGCATTAATCGGAGGGTAGAATGAGGGACAATAAAATGCATACGCCCAACGGCTTCAAAGACTTTCTTCCTGGGGGATACAGCTTTAAGCAGGAACTTGAGCGGAAGATCGAGGATGTGTTCCAAAGGTCGTGCTTCGCATCTGTTTCCAGCCCGATGCTGGAGTTCATGGAGGTGTTTGAAGGAAAGGGATCCACAGATCCGAAGCAAATGTATAGATTCATTGACAGGGATGGGGATATTCTGACTCTTAGAAGCGATATGACTCCTCCAATAGCAAGAATGGCAGCGACAAATTACTCCTGGGATGACGCGCCGCTCCGATTCTGCTATACTGAGAACGCATTCAGATGCCATGAAAGCTACAAAGGGAAAGCGGGAGAATTCACTGAGTCGGGAGTCGAGCTTATAGGCGTCAGCTCAGTGGATTCTGATGCTGAAGTTGTGTCGCTTGCAATAGAATGCCTATTGGCGGCGGGATTGAAGAGCTTTAGGATTGATATCGGCCATACCGGGTTTTTCAAGGGCATATTGGAAGAGAGCGCCCTCTCCAAGGAAGATCAGGATCTCATCATGAATTGCCTGGCAAATAGAAATGCCGTGGCTGCGGAGAGAATAGCGCGGGGAAAAGACATCCCTGAATCGGCGAAAGCCTTGTTTTCGCGCCCTCACGCGCTCATGGGAGACTCTTTCATGCTAGAAGGATTAAAATCCCTCACAGCTAGCAGGAATGCTTTGGAAGCCATTGAAAGGCTTCAAAGCATAAATGAAATTCTCACGGACTACGGGCTTTCTCAATACGCTCTGTTTGATCTGGGCATGACAGGGCACTTGAACTACTATACAGGCATGCTTTTTCGCGGATATACGCAAGGAACCGGATTTTCGGTTCTAGATGGCGGCAGATACGACAATCTGATAGAATTATACGGAATTCCTTTTCCATCGGTAGGCTTTGCGATAAAGATCGATAACCTGGCATCTGTTCTTGGCGGCAGAAATGACAGGGAACAGAGCCGAAAGGATTCTACTCTGCTCGCATATGCCGCTCCTGGAAGGAAGAATGCGCTGGAGGCCTGCAGGGAGCTTCGCAGGCAGGGCCTCAAGGTGGAACTCAGCCACGCTGGAGCAGGAGATGACTATATTCCCCATATGGAGTACGCAAAGAGAAAAGGCATACCGGGGCTTCTGTTCTTTGATGGATTGGATCAGGTGCTTGTTGCGGATTTGCAAGCGGATTCCATGCGCAGGATTCCGATAGCAGAGCTCTCCGAAAGGAAATGAGTCTTTGCGGAAATCCGCTTGATAGCCCCGCTCAATGGATTTTCATCAGCAACTTTTGATTTTGGAGGTCATATGAGGTATATCACATTTGCGCTTGCCAAAGGCAGGCTTGCACACAAAGCCATGTGCATGCTCTGCGAGATTGGCGCCGCGAACAGCGAAATGCGAGAGGAAATGAAAGAGTCCAGGAAACTGGTGTTCGTCGATGAACAGAGGAAATTCAAGTTTTTTCTTGCTAAGGCGAGCGATGTTCCGACTTATGTTGAATACGGAGCGGCTGACATAGGCATTGCGGGAGCGGACACTCTTCTGGAGGAGAAGCGGGATCTTTACGAAGTTGCTGATCTTGGCTTTGGAAGTTGCAGGATTGTGGTCGCTGGAACCCCGGCGATGAAATCCATGTTTGGAAGAGACAACAACATACGAGTATCCACCAAATATCCACGGATTGCCTCCGAATACTTTCACGGCACGCGCAGGCAGACTATAGAGATTATAAAGCTGAACGGCTCTGTGGAGCTGGGCCCCATTGTAGGGTTGTCGGATGTCATAGTGGACATAGTGGAGACAGGATCCACGATAAAGGAGAACGGACTTGAGATAATTGACGAGATATGCGAGGTTTCAGCACGAATGGTTGTAAATAGAGTTAGCATGAAGATGGAGCGAACGAGGATTTCCGAGCTTATTGAGAAGGTGAAGGAATGCGCTTCGAGCAAGGCGCAGGCGCAGTGGTAAAGAAAGCGCCTTGATGCGGATTCCTGGGGCCTTGCGAATCGGCAGGCGCGAAGGGAGGGCTGTTTCGCGGCGCAAGCTGTGAAGCGAGAGAATGATAGCAAGAAGAAAGTATAAAGACGGGATTGACGAGTTCCTGAAAAACCGCGCTGAGCGCGTCGAGAGTGACAATGCCGCGGCGCAGGAGTTTGTCGACGCCGCAATTCGCGATGTCAGAAGAGAAGGGGACGAGGCGCTCCTTAGATATACCCGCAGATTTGACTCGGCTGTTCTTTCCGAGCAGACTTTAAGAGTTTCTGATGATGAAATGAAGGAGGCTATAAAGTCTGTTGACGCAGGATTTATGAGCATACTGAGGAAGGCTTGCGCGAGGATAGAGGAATTCCACAAAAGACAGCTTAGAAACTCTTGGTTCGACATGAAAGAGAATGGGGAAATGATGGGCCAGATTACGAGGCCTATTGAAAGTTGCGGAATATATGTTCCCGGAGGAAAGGCCGCATATCCCTCAACCCTAATTATGAATGCCATTCCAGCCAAAGTTGCCGGCGTAAAGCGGATTATAGCCGTCACTCCAGCTTCGGCCGATGGCAAAGCGCGTCCATCCACCCTTGCGGCCGCCCATGCCGCAGGGGTGGGAGAAATTTATAAGGTAGGCGGGGCGCAAGCTATAGCCGCATTGGCTTTTGGCACAAAAACCATTCCCAAAGTGGATAAGATAGTGGGTCCGGGAAATATATTCGTCGCCACGGCTAAAAAAAGCGTGTTCGGAAACGTCAGCATTGATTCAGTGGCGGGACCGAGCGAGATTCTCGTCGTAGCTGACGAATCCGCGAACCCGGCTTTCGTTGCGGCTGATATGCTTTCTCAAGCGGAGCATGATGAAATGGCTAGCGCTGTGCTCATAACGACAAGCGAGAAATTTGCGGACGATGTCGAAGACGAGCTGGAAAGGCAGGCTGAAAGCCTCAGCAGGAAGGATGTAATTGAAAAATCTCTGGAAGGCTATGGCATGATCATAACGGTGGAGAATCTGGATCAGGCTGTGGAGATCTCCAATATTTTGGCTCCAGAGCATCTTGAAATTTCTACATCCGAGCCGTTTGCCCTTCTTCCCGCGATAAAGAACGCGGGAGCGATTTTTCTGGGAAGCTTTTCTCCTGAGCCGCTGGGCGACTATATGGCCGGACCCAACCATGTGCTTCCTACAGGAGGCACAGCCAGATTTTTCTCTCCTCTGTCCGTGGATGACTTCCTGAAGAAGTCCAGCTTCATATCATTTTCTAAAAGCGCATTGGAATCGCTCAGTGATGACATCTGCGCATTTGCGGAGACTGAAGGGCTGACGGCCCACTCTAATGCGATAAAGGCAAGAAGGGGATTTTAAGAGCTTGATTTCCGCTTAGATGAGCGCGAATTCCGCTAATGGATCAAGAGAATTCTGTGGATTTGCGATCTAAATATGAGACGGTTCGAGTGTCAAAAGTACCCTCGAGAGAATTGCACTGCAAGAATGGCTTAAATAAGCAATTCTCCACCTCCCATTCCTACTCTGAATAAACAAGGTTTTGACACTCGAATCATGAGATGAGCTAGAAATCACATCAGGATGCACTGATGCGCAATCAATCAAATGAGCCGATATTGAGATGGGATTATACGCTGGACATTTTACCGAAATCAGGGATTTCCTATGCGAATCAGTGCGCAAGCCAGAGCATTAAGGCAAAAAGGGTTGAGCCAAAAACAAGGGAGCGGCAGACGAAAGAATGTTCTAAAGCGCACTGCAGCGCGCTAAGATGCGCAGGAGGCGAGCTAAGGCGCGCCACGAGGCGAGCTGAGGTACGCCAGGAGATGCGCTAAGGCACGTCAGTGCGCGCTAAGGCGCGGATAGAGGCGAGCTGAGACGCCGATAGAGGCGCGCTAAGGCTCGTATGTCAGAACTGCCGCCCCGAATCTTTGACAGGAGCGTTTTTTATGGAACGAAAGGCTGTTGCAAGGAGAACCACCAATGAGACCGATATACAGCTGGAGCTCGTTCTTGACGGGAAGGGCGTTTACGACATTTCGACAGGGATTGGGTTTTTGGATCATATGCTCTCCCAGGTAATCCGGCATGGGTTCATGGACTTGAAGCTTAGCTGCAAGGGCGATCTCGAGATCGACTGCCATCATACCGCAGAGGACATTGGCATAGCTCTTGGACGGGCCGCCAATGAGGCGCTGGGAGGGAAAGAGGGCATAAGGCGATATGGGAGCGCTTTCGTGCCAATGGAAGATTCTTTGGCGCTTTGCGTCATGGACTTTTCAGGAAGGCCTTACCTTTCATTCGAAGCTTCGTTTCCAAATCCAAGGATAGGAGATCTGGACTCTGAAATGATTGAAGAATTTTTCAGGGCATTTTCCGTTCACAGCGGCTGCGATCTTCATATAAAGCTCTTATCGGGGAAAAATGGGCACCATATGGCTGAAGCCATTTTCAAAGCTTTCGGCAAGGCCATGGACATGGCCGTTTCGTTAGATCCCAGGATAGAGGGCAGCCTATCCACAAAGGGGATGCTCGAATGAGATGCGAAATTCAAACGCTCCGGAAAATGAGGTGGCAATTTGATAGGAATAATAGATTATGGCATGGGGAATCTGAGAAGCGTCGAGAAGGCTCTCCAGTTCTTGTCTTTTGAGGTTAAAGTAATAAAAACCCCTGAAGAAGCGCAGTGGTGTGAAAAGCTAATTCTCCCGGGCGTCGGCGCATTTGGAGACGCAATTGCAGCTATTAGGGAGGCGGGGCTTGACAATGCTATATACGAGGCTGTGGGGCGAGGAGTTCCCTTTTTGGGGATATGCCTCGGAATGCAGCTTATGTTCGATCTGAGCCAGGAGAATGGGCTTTTTGAAGGGCTGAAGCTGCTTCCCGGAAGGATTGTCAGGATAAAGGCGGCTAGCCACGAATACAAGATTCCACATATGGGATGGAACTCTCTGGATATATTGAAGCAGGCCCCCTTATTTGATAATGTGCCGCAAGGGGCATATGTATATTTCGATCATGCGTACCACTTGAAAACTAATGAAGACATAGTAAGCGCTTGCAGCGAATACGGAATTGCCATGCAGGTCGCAGCCCAGAGGGGAAATCTTTATGGGTTGCAGTTTCATCCGGAAAAAAGCGGAGAGATCGGACTTAGAATTCTCGCCAACTTTGGAGGGCTTAGCTAATGAGGATATATCCTGCTATAGACATAAAAGGCGGGCAATGCGTGAGGCTTAAGCAGGGTGATTTCGACAGGGTCAGCCTATACAGCCGAAACCCGGCAGACCAGGCGGAGGCTTGGCAGGCGCAAGGCGCTAGTTTCATACACTGCGTGGATCTGGACGGAGCTAGGCATGGAGAAGGAAGAAACAACGAAGCATTAAAGGCAATCTTATCCAGAGTAAGAATCCCAATCCAGACGGGAGGCGGCATCAGGACTTTAAAGGACGTGGATGAAAAGATTGATATGGGAGTCTGCCGCGTGATTCTGGGAACTGCGGCAATTAAGGCGCCGCAGGTCATAAAGGACGCGCTAAAGAAATACAATAGCGAAAGAATAGTTATCGGGGTCGACGCCAAAAACGGCTTTGCCGCCGCGAGCGGTTGGGAGGAATCCTCTTCCAGGGATGCTTTGGAGTTGTGCCTGGAGCTTAAGGAGCTTGGAATTCGCACTGTAATATATACCGACATATCAAAGGATGGAATGATGCAAGGGCCTAATCTGGAGCAGACTTCCCGGATAATACAAAAAACAGGCATGGATGTGATTGCCTCGGGCGGAGTTTCGTCAATGGAGGACTTAAAGAGGATAGAAGCTATAGGAGCTTCAGGGGCTATAGTCGGACAAGCGCTTTTCATTGGCGCCATAAGATTGAGGGAGGCCGTTAATGCATACGAAGCGAATCATACCATGCCTTGATGTGAACAATGGAAGGGTAGTCAAAGGTGTAAACTTCGTCAATATCAGAGATGCCGGAGATCCTGTGGAGATTGCCGCTTTCTACAACAAAGAGATGGCTGACGAACTGGTTTTTTTGGATATAACCGCTTCATATGACGCAAGAAAGATAATGGCCGATGTCGTATCTAGAACGGCAGATCAGGTTTTCATACCGCTGACGGTAGGCGGAGGAATCCGTACGATAGAAGATTTCAGGATGATACTTAAGGCTGGAGCGGATAAAGTCTCCATAAACTCCGCTGCGCTCGCAAATCCGACATTCATAGATGATGCGGCTTCCAGATTCGGAAGCTCTACTGTAGTTGTAGCTATAGATGCCAAGCGAAGAGTCAATCATGTACCGGGATATGATGTGTATCTTAACGGAGGGCGGGTAAATACCGGGAAGGATGCGCTGGAATGGGCGGTTGAAGCCTCAAGGAGAGGCGCGGGAGAGCTTCTGGTCACTTGCATGGACACCGACGGCGTAAAGCAGGGCTATGACATAGAGCTGACGTCCCAGATTGCTTCTTCAGTAGAAATTCCGGTGATAGCCTCAGGCGGCGCCGGAGCCTTCGAGCACTTCCACGATGCGCTGACGACGGGCAAGGCAGACGCAGCGCTGGCTGCGTCTCTCTTCCACTACCGCGACATGTCTATAAAGGATGTAAAGCAATATCTAAAAGAACGCGGCGTCGCCGTAAGGCTGTGAAGCGTTTGAAGCTGCCGGGCGGCGAAATGGAGGTCTTTTTTTGAAATGGATGGATGAAATTCGCTTTGATGAAAAGGGTTTGGTTCCTGTCATAACCCAAGAGGCCCGAACGAAAGATGTGCTTATGGTTGCCTATATGAACCGGGAGGCTCTGGAGCTGACTGTATCGACCAAGAAAATGCACTACTACAGCAGATCCCGAAGCAAGCTCTGGCTAAAAGGCGAGACTTCCGGACACTTTCAGACGCTTTTGTCCTTGCGCGCTGACTGCGACAATGACACGCTTTTGGCTGAAGTGGAGCAGGAAGGCGTCGCGTGCCACACGGGAAGCAAATCTTGCTTTTTTAAGAAGGTATACGGTGAAGAGGAAGCGGAAAAACCGTTCGGAAGCATCCTTGAGGAACTCTATGAAACTGTTTTGGACAGAAAGGCAAATCCGGTGGAAGGCTCATATACAAACTGGCTTTTGGATGAAGGAATCGACAAGATACTCAAAAAGGTCGGCGAAGAGAGCGCGGAGGTAATAATCGCAGCCAAAAATTCAAGCAAGCAGGAGATTTCCTATGAAGTCGCCGATTTGCTTTACCATCTGAGCGTCATGCTGGCGCATCAGGGCGTTTCCTGGGAAGAGGCGCTTAAGAAGCTTAAAGGGCGCAGAAACAAGAAAAAAAGCGAGTATTAAGGATGATGGATGATATCCCGATTTTCAGTCAAATGTACCTGTAAAAATAGGAGCTTTCAGCGCAAATCAGCATATCTGATGCCTTAGAAAACAGTATAGCGAGGTTTCAATTCTTAAGATTGACCTGCAGCGCATTAATTGATAAAGGATCTCCTAATGTGCATTTTGAAAAATCACAAAATATCTAACAATGTAAACGTGACTTTTGAAATCAGACTTAAAATTAATTGTGAAAAGTGTATAACAATCCAAGCGGCAAAGTCTGAATTATAGTTGCAATTCAGTTCAATATACTTGAAAAGCATAGACTATTGAAAATATTTCTACTGGATCGAAAAATGCACATTAGGAGAAAGGATCTTAAGAATCGGAACATTTTATTGCGTGTTCCGCATAATATGGGCGATGAAGGGCTTCAGTCCGTTCATCGCCTTTTTTCCTTGAATTATACCGACTTGCAGTCAGATGTACCTATTTTGGAGCTTGATTATCCATTATGCCTGTATAATAAAGCTCCAAAATAGGTACATCAAAGCAAATCAGTACATATGCTGATTTGAAGTTTAGCTCGTAAATTTTGAAGTTTGAGAATCCATATCTGTAAAATAAAGCTCCAAAATCGGAACTTCAAATGCATAAGAGCAACACTTGCCCAATGCGCCTCAATTGTCGTCCATTGCCTTTGATTGCTGGTTTTATTTAACTCTAAAGTTTTGTTGAAAAGAATCCGATTAAATATGTGATAAGACATCCGGAAAAAAGAAAGGGACTTGCAACATTGTTTTGAACCATCATAAAATATAATAGGAATTATGAAAAAGCAGGATGCGCTTGCAAGCGACATGCCTTCATAAATTCCTGATGCTGGCGTGCTTGATAAAACCGATGGGATGGAGGCATTTCTACTAGGCTTCTCTTCATTGTGAGTTCTCAAGCATGTCTGTGAAAGGGGTTTTTTTCATTGATGCAGGATGCCCTATGAAGCTTCAAAAGCGCGATGCCTTACTGAGAAATCAGCTGGGCATAGCAGCCATGCTAAAGCGGTTCGGCTTGAACAGCCTTTCCGAGCTGGATCATTTCATTGAATTCTAATTTTATTTTCACCTAATATTCACATGGAAAGGATATGATAAAAACAAGAAATTGATAGTGGCAGACGATTGAGAATACAATTCATCCGCGAGCGGCCTCCCTTTGCGGAAGTGCTCTAAAACCAAACGGCTCGCGGAAAATCGTCTCGAGACCCGTACTCGGCACACTGGCAAAGCAGACTTTTTCATAGCATATCTTTTAAGTTTTTGCATTGCGGCTTTTGTCCGGCATTTTCCGGATCCAACTCTGAAGAAAGGAGCGGACAGCAGATAGACTGCCTAACGAGTTTTCGGCCTGCCGCGCCGAAACTGCAAAGTACGTCAGCGGGCATTGTTTTTGCATTGATGTTTTGTCAGTTTTATGTTGTCTGTGCCGAAATGATATGGAATCTTGTTCTTTGAAGAATGAAGATTTGATGGAATTTTTGCTTGAAAAGCCCGAGAGTAATCGATTGACAATATCCGCCAGAAAAAGAGAAGCGGAAAATGAGGATGATTCAGAATACATGAGAATTGAAGAGCTGATGGGCAGCATTGATGAAAAGAATCGCAACATGAATGACCTTCTTAAGGAAAAAACGAAGATCACCAACAAGATTAAAACCTTGATGGACTTCCACGCATATACCAGGACTCCTCTAAGCGAGAAGCAAATGGATTCTTTTTCACACTTTACAGGATTCTACGCTGAAGAAGCCGGAGCCCTTAAAGAGGCGCTGAAAAAAATCGAGGATCAGAAAAATCTTCAAACGACTAAAAAAGAGCTGCTACATAACCATGCAGACTATTCAATGATTGTGGAAGAGCTGACGAATTTGAGCGAAACTCAGTCCGATGCCATCTGCTATCTAAGAAACATTATAGATTTCGGCAACAAGACATTGCACACTCTATGGTATGCTATAGGCGCCTAAAGCGCAAGGCGCGGCGAAAGCCGCGCCTTTTTCGCGCGCTTTGCAAAAGAGAGGGCATTCCCCCCGTATTGCATTTGATCTTTCAGGTTAAGCGTACTAAAATCAATGCCTGGCCGAATCTAATCCATCCCTGTTCATGAGATATGCCGATATCAATCTCGCTCGCCGTACAAATCAGCATATCTATTCGTACGCCTATCTCATATTCTCACCGGTTCGGGATAGTCTACACCGAATGTGTCCACTGTGACTTTCTGCATTTTTTGCTCTGAAAGCGGCTTGTCGGCGCGATCGGCAGGAGTGTTTGCGATGGCGTCTACGACCTCGATTCCTTCTGTCACGGCGCCGAATGCCGCATACTGCCCATCCAGGTGAGGCGACTTGGCATGCATGATGAAAAATTGGCTGCCTGCGGAGTCGTTTGAGCGAGCTCTCGCCATGCTGAGAACGCCGCGAGTGTGCGCGAGATCGTTTTTAAACCTATTTGCCATGAACTCGCCTTTAATGTTGTATCCTGGACCACCCGTGCCATTGCCGTCAGGGCATCCTCCCTGGATCATGAATCCCGGTATTACGCGGTGAAAGACAAGCCCGTCGTAAAAGCCCTTCTTGATTAGGCTGATGAAGCTGTTGACTGTGTTCGGCGCAATTTCAGGATACAGCTCAGCTTTGATTGTCTCTCCTGTTTTCATTTCTATTGTTACAATAGGATTTGCCATTGCCACTTTCCTTTCAATTGTTTTTAAGGCTCATATCACCGACTCGCTTTGGAAATAAGCGCCTCATACATTTTACTTTTTCCATTCGCACATGTAAACCCTTTTGTAACGTCCATGATACATCACGCTGATAAAAAGCGAGAAGACGCCGTGCCTGAAAGCTTTTAAATAGATATACTGCTTTTCATATAAAACCCCTATGACGCTTCGCTTCACCACTAAGGATGAAAATATTAAGCCATTTGTGTGCTTGAGCCATGGACAAATGTCCATAAAATGTATTTTCGTACTAAACTGCCTTTTATGGAGCTTGATTATACAGCGAGTGCAAAATGCCGAGATCGGCATTTCGCACCACTCAATGGACAGTCAAGCTTCAAAAAAGGAACATTTGATGAAAAGCGGTATAGTTGGCAGAAAAATCATGAACGTTATAAGCAGTCGTCATAACTCAGCGTCTCTTACTTGTGAACGAATTGCTGCCTCTTGAAATAAGCAAGAGGGATCTTGATTTGCCCCATTATCTTTACAAGCGAAAGACTGGTGAAAATAATCACATATTCAAATTTTAATTCCATATAAAATATATTTTTTAAGTTTTAGCTTGCATATTATTTGTTTTTATGTTAGTATTTCTGAGAGAAATCGTTTCAATTTAATGCAGCCTCCGAAGAGGAGGGTTGAGCGCGCATTTCAAAAGCTCAGTTTGAGCGGCTTGAATTCCGAACAGGCGCATAGTCAATAACCCATCGCCTAATATCTCTAGGTTGAAGCCTTTTGATATTCGAGGCGGGAGTTTGCAATTGCAAGTCCTGAACGGTCGGCCTAAGTCTCAGCCGGCTGAGCTGTCCAAGAATGCATAGGCGCTCCGGACTCTGCGGCTTAGAGCCTTGAGGGGTGGAGGCGGTTCTGCAAACATATAAAACCTTGGAAAGCATTGGCGAAGGGCGGCCAGCTGCGGCAATGCAGAGTTAAGGGGGCGCGTTCCTCTCCCGCCCAATGGGTTTTGAGGGGGGAGTCTCCTGCGCCAAATCTGATGAAATCTGATTCAAGCAGAATCTGGAATTTCAAGGTTATTGACGCAGTCCTGCCATTTCAGGTAAGCTGATTCGCTTTTGGAACTGACTAGGCGCGTTTGGTTGCGATCGGCATGATGATGCTGCGGTTGAAATGGTTGGGATTATGCTATATACTAATTTCAGGGCTGAAGAATGGGGTTCCCATGGCTTGCGCTTTTTCAGCGCGCAGCCATCCGCTCTGCCTTCACGCCCTACTGGGGGAATCATGGCTGATAAAAATGCGGGCGCGCCCGCTTTAAAGCGGCATAAGATAAGGCCGTTTCTGATTTACGGAGACAAACCTCCTACGCTGGCAAACTATTTTCACCCGATGTATGATTCGATCGCGAAGAGGGTTTTCGCCGACAAGGCGATGATGTCGAAGCTCTGGACAGCAATCGCCGGCGAGAAGGTTGACATCGCCACGCTTATAAGCCAGAAGGAGTATAAGTTCCAGCGCCCAGGCAATCGCTTCATAGTGATGGACTACTGGGCGTGCGACGAGAAGGGGAGCCTCTACTACGACACTGAGTTCCAGCGGCCGTTCATAGAAACATATGACGAGAGGATTGTCAGCTACCCGGCCATGTGCCTGGCCTACCGCTACTCTGAGACGAAGGGGGGAAGCCCGCTCCCAAGCGTGAGCGTCCTTTTCATAAACCTCAGGAACGACTCCGGCAGGAAGCTGCTGCAGAAAACGGCCTGCCTGGACGCCGAAGACAAGGTTCTGCGCCACTCCTACCTGACATGGCACGAGCTGAACCTGGATCAAATCCAGCTCATGAAGCCGGACATGAAGCCGATGCTGAAGATGTTCATCTTCTTCTTCATCTTCGGCGATCAGGAGGAAATATTCCTGGAGCTGGCGAACAGGCATGGGGACGCCGAGTCCATCGAGGCCGCCGGGGAGCTTGCTAAAATAATGCG
>JAISZB010000294.1 GCA_031269465.1 Clostridiales bacterium
GAAGCGGCGGGGGCGCGCGAGGAGTTAGGCCATTGGGAAATCGGCTCGGCCGTCGGGAAGAAATCGGACAAGGCCGCAGTTCCGGCGACAGTCGAGAGGAAGGCGCGCAGCCAGATCGCCGCAGAGCCCGGCGGGCGCGGCAGCGGCGCCGCAGACGCGGCCGCGGGGGAGATCGCCGGCGGCTTCGGCGAGGCGGCCGGGGACGCCTTCAAAAGCGCCGCCGGCGGCGACGGCCGGGAGTTCGCGGGACGGGGGGGCGCCGTGGAGCGCGCCGTCTATTTCCGCCATCCCCGCTCCAGCTTCGAGAAGGGGGCGAACGAGCGCCGCAGCGGGCTTTTGCGCCGCTTCGCGGAAAAAGGGGGAAGCGCGGGCGGCATGTCCGCGCAGTTGATCTCCAAGGCGGCGGACTGGAACAACAACCTTCCCAGGAAAATTCTGGATTGCAAGACTCCTGCGGAAATGCTTGAGATAGAGATCCTTAAAACAGCGCAAGGGGCGGAGCGGCGCCTTCGCCGCCGCCAGCTCCAGCGTCTCCCGGAGGAAGAAAATCCCTATGGCATCTGTTGCAATTGATATTGCAATTTATACTCCAAAAAAGGCAGTTTTATATGAACAGCAGTATATATAAACCCTTGCTGGCTTGCAGTTTTTCCTCATGGCTTTCACTCTGATCTTCATATGCCTATAACGCCGAAATTGATGTAGTTTGCGCTCACTGCCAGCAAGTATATTGGAAGTTCACGCGTTAAGGAGAGATCTTTTCTTTTTTGCCTATTTGGAGTTGTTGGATTGCCTCTCCCTTTCTACTAGCCTGTTATCCTCGGCGATTCTTTGCTCAACCGCCTAAATTCAGATTCCGCTTCCTGCTCTGCCTTTACAGCGGCGAATGTGGCGATACGGGATAATTGAGCCAATGCTTTCGGAGTTTGGCTGTACAGCGAGTGCGATTGATATCGGCATTACGTACCTTGGGAGAGGTTAATCAAGATACAAAATCTTGACTTTCATACGAGCATCCGTATTCCCAATGTCATAGTTCCACAACGAACCTCACAGCATCAATAAGCCTCTCCACAATCTTTGACGGAGTATGAGAGTAGAGAAGGCCGTAAGGAACAGTGAATTTCCATTCCACCGGGAGTATCTTCATCAGCGGGTGAGCGTTTTTCCATGAATCAAAAGCCATTAGGCATAAATCGCTGTTTTCGCATCGGTTAAAAACGCTAACATCATAAAAATCAAAGTCTATAATATTGACGCCTTGCTTCAAGGTAAAATCTCTAAGCTCTCCGATGTAAAATTCCCAGTTTCCCCTAACAAGCATCAGGCTTTCACCGCGCAGATCATCGACTGTTATAAGATTTTTGGATGAAAGTTTATGATGTACGCTGACCGCGCAACATATCGGGTCGTCTTTTAGCTTCAAGGCGGCGCATCCAAAGACATGTTCGTATGAGTTGTCAAACCATCCCGCTACAACATCAATGCCTTGCCCAAGATTATGCAATATATTCCATGCGTTTTCCGGCGTGTTGTCAAAGGTTACAAGCCGGAATTTAATGTTCGGGCATAATTCATGTATCTTAGGCCATAGCCCAAGTAAAAATTCACCCGGAGTCATTGGCGAAACGCCAATTCGTATAATATCTTCCGAGTGTTTTCCGACTCCCTTTGCCCGCCTTACAGAGTCCTCGCAATATTGAATTACATATTTCGCGTCGTCATAAAGCAACTTGCCCTCTTCGGTCAGAGCAATCCCCCTATAGGTTCTCACGAACAGACGAAGTCCAAGCTCCTTCTCGAGTCTGTTGATTTGCTTTATAACAGCTGTAGGAGTGATGAAATTGTTCTCTGCCGCTTTTGAAAAGCTACCTGCGTCAGCTACACGAATGAACGTGTCAAGTTGGCGGTTGTACATTGGACGTCCTCCTGATAGAGCTAATGGCTCCCTGTCTGACCATGCGCATCAGCGTTTAGCGATTGTAGAGCTGAATGTTCAGCGGATAATCCAACTTCAAAATCAGCGCATCGGAATCACGCTTTCTGGTTTTAGAAGCATGGCGCCTTTTATTATATTGCGTATTAGCGAATAATTCAAGCTCCTCCCCTGTATTTCCCCCGCTAGCGTGAGTTTCATACTTATCTGGAGAGTTAAAAGTTTCATATTCAAATCCATGATATACATTGATTTTACGCCGTTTTTAGTTCTCAGGCTTGTATTTGATGCGTAATGAAGAGCGGCTTAAATCAAGGCTTTCGGAGTATCACCTATGAGAACTTTTAACTCTCCAAACATATATGAAACTCACGCTAGTTTGCGACTGCTTGAAAACGAGACGCCCGACTCCCGCTTGCCATATCCAGTTGACAATGTGACATATGCGTCTCACCCTCATTTTCCAAAACGTTTCCTGCAAAGCTGCCGGGCTTGGGACTTTTGCGCAGATGCTCAGTCAAATGCGCTGATTTTGAAGCTCGACCGTCCCCATTTACGCCGTACAGCCAGGCAGCAAAATAGGAGCTTTTCATTTATGCCGATTTGCAGTCAAGTGTAGCGAGGAGCATTCCTATGCAAATCAGCATTGAACTCAGTATAAATGGCAGGCCAAGAAAGGCAGGCGGCGCCTGTGCAGGACTCCCAGTTTTTAGGAATTTCACGAAGGGATTAGAGAAAAGCATGTTTTAGAAACGCGCAAACAGGAAGGCATGTCTTCGCTTGAAACTTCTTCTATACTGCAGGGGCCGATATCATATGCCCAAATGATTCCGGCTTTTCAGAACCAATCGAACATTAACCATTTTCATTGGCAATTGAAGAGAATACATCTATAAGCTTTATCAGTTCACGGGCTTGATTTTCGCCAAAGCGGCTTATAATTTGAGAGATTCTCCTTTCAGTTTCCCATTCCGTCCTTTCTATAAAAGCAGTTCCTTTTTCGATAAGAGAAAGAACTATGCATCTCCTGTTTTCTTTGTCCACCTCTAGAGTAATAAATCCCTTTTTTCCTAGGGCTGCAAGCATTTGCGACACCGCAGGCTTGGTAGCTGAAAGTTCTTGCCTGATTGTTTCACCACTTAAATGCCCTCTGCGCGCCTTAATTTGATAAAGCAAAGAATATGAGGCAAGACTCATCTCTTCTTCTTCAGAAACTGCAACAGGCCGAAAAGTTAGGGTTAATTTCTTTAACTGGAAAAGCGCGCGCAACAACTTATTGTGCAGCTCATTCTTCATAATTCATTAGCTCCTTCAGCAAACCGCTCGCTAAAACCAGCGCAACCGCAGTGGTGCCCAGATCAGCCAGGGGCTGTGAAAATACAAATACTTGGAAGCCCCAAAGATGGCCCGTAAAGAAGCGGAATTTAGAGCAAGCATTGCCTGCCCCTTTCTTTTATTAACTATTGAATTGTTAATATTTTAATTATAATGCAGTATAAATCAATCATATTATTTTATCAATATATTGGCAATCCATTCTTGCAAACATACCGAAGAGGAGGAGTTCCGGTATTGAAAATTGACTATGCAGTTTGAAAGCAAGCTGACTTAATCGTAATTTACCCTATTATCTTTACAAGCGAACATTTTAAGAGAAAACTCATTATAATTTTGAAATTGCAAATCAAGATTTTAAATAAAATATATTTTTTGAGTTCAGCTTGCATATTATTTGTTTTTATGTTAGTATTTCTGCAAGAGATTTTCAATACAGGTCAGTCTCCGAAGAAGATGGATTCCAAGCGCACTGTCCAAATTGATTTTGGGCGGCTTGACTTCTGAGCAACCTGGTTCAAGTCGACCCTTAATCAACTTAGAGCTAAGCTGAGCCTGGAATTTCAATGAGATGCCGCAACCATACCTTTGCAGATATACTGGTTATGAATATGGCTGCAAACAGGTAAAATGACGCTGCGGTTGAAATGATTGGGATAATGCTATATACTATTTTCAGGGCTGAAGAACTGAGTTCCCTTGGCGCGCGCTTTTAAGCGCAAAGCCATCCGCGCAGCTTTTTGACGCCCTACTGGGGGAATCATGGCTGATAAAAATGTAAACGGGCCAAGCGCAAAGGCGCCGGCTTCAAAGCGGCATAAGATAAGGCCGTTCCTGATATTTGGAGGCCAACCTCCTACGCTGGCAAACTATTTTCACCCGATGTATGATTCGATCGCGCAGAGGGTTTTCGCCGACAAGGCGGTGATGTCTACGCTCTGGACCGCAATTTCCGGCGAGAAGGTTGAAATCGCAACTCTTATAAGCCAGAAGGCTTATAAGTTCCAGCGCCCCGGCGATCGCTACATAGTGATGGACTACTGGGCGTGCGATGAGAAGGGTAGCCTCTACTACGACACAGAGTTCCAGCGGCCGTTCATAGAAACATACGATGAGCGGATTGTATGCTACCCAGCCATGTGCCTGGCCCACCGCTACTCTGAAACCAAAGAGGGCAGCCTGCTCCCAAGAGTGAACATCCTTTTCATAAACCTCAGGAACGACTCCGGCAGGAAGCTGCTGCAGAAAACGGCCTGCCTTGACGCCGAAGACAAGGTTCTGCGCCACTCCTACCTGACATGGCACGAGCTGAACCTGGATCAAATCCAGCTTATGAAGCCGGACATGAAGCCGATGCTTAAGATGTTCATCTTCTTCTTCATCTTCGGCGATCAGGAGGAAATATTCCTGGAGCTGGCGAACAGGCATGGGGACGCCGAGTCCATCGAGGCCGCCGGGGAGCTTGCTAAAATAATGCG
>JAISZB010000310.1 GCA_031269465.1 Clostridiales bacterium
CTGTCTCTTCCCCTAAAGGACTGTTCAGCCACAGGCCGTAGTGTCCGGAGCTGGAGCGAACGCTCCGGAGTACCTATATATTCTTGGACAGCGTAGCTTCTCGATGAAGCTTAGGCTAGCCGATCAGGGCTTATTGCCAGGCCCCTAGCTTTAGCTATGGGGTGATTGACTATATCTTAGTCAAGCTCCTAAAAAGAAATATTGAATGAAAATCGGTATGCCTGTTTGAATGCAGATTGCGAGTAAAGGAATTGATTTGGGTTAAGAATCAAGAAGTACAGAGTGGTTCCTTCAGCCATTTCGCTAACAAGCGTATACACGGAAAGTTTCGAATTTGGAGTTGGATTACGCTGCGCCTTAGCGGATAATCCAACCCCAAATTCACTGCATTCGACTGCGCTTCGGCATAGCGCCATTATGTACGGCTCAAACCGAACCTTAATCAATCCAGTTCGCTGATGACATCCAATACGTTGTCCTTAAGATCTTCAAGCTCAATATCACCCAAGTTATGAATCAGGCCCATTTTAAGCTCTTCAAGAGCGCCCTTGAGATTTTCAATGACAAGGTCGTCCCCGTTGTCTCCATCCTCATCTTCTATGAGCTTTTCGGCACGCCTGATCACATTTTTGTACTTGGATGCATTTGGAGCGCTGTTCCAGTTATTCAAATCCGCCTCGATTATTTCAACTTCCTGCTTTTTCCCCGCATTAGCTGTGTTTATGGTAATGCTTCCTTTAACGCCGCTGTTTGAAACGGATTCAGCCTCCACCTTCAGTATGCCGTTTAAGTCATAGGAAAAGATAATCTTTATCTGCTCTTTTCCCGCTAAGTCACTCGGAATTCCGCTCAGCCTGAATCTGTCCAAAAAGACATTCTCAGCCAGCTCAGTGCTTTCCCCTTGGTAAGCGCCTACATCGACAGCGGTTTGATAATCATGGCTTGTGACATAAATCTTTGAGACTGTTGCCGGTATAGTCGTGTTCCTTTTTATAAGAATGTCGCAGACGACCCTCGGAAATACGCCCTCCCTCAAAACTTCCGTGCTTAGGCTGTAAGGGCACACATCAGAGAGGATTATAGCGTCTCCATCCTTCAAAGTGCCTTCGATGATTCCAGCTTGGATTGCAGCGCCGCGAACTACCGCCAAGTCTGGATCTACGAATTTCTTAGGTTCAAAATTCAAAGTGTTGGATAGAAACTGGCTGACAAAAGGTATCCTGGTGGATCCGCCAACCAGCAACACCGTATCCAAGTCTGAGGGGGTCATGTGGGCGTCGCTTAATGCGGTTCTTATCTGGGTCTCTGTGGATGTGATCTTATCGGCAATAAGTTTCTCAAAATCTTTTCTGAGAACCGTTTCTTTAAAACCGACAGGCTTCGACTTTCTTCTTGTCAAAAACGGAAGAGCGACCTCATGCTGTTCAGATCCGCTGAGATCCTTCTTGCATTGTTCAGCAGCTTGCTTAAGGGCTGAAATAACTTTTATATCATTGGATAGATCCATTCTTTCCTTAATCTGAAACTTTTTGAGGAAAGACTGCAAGAGAAGCTCATCGAAGTCCTTTCCGCCCAAAGCGTTGTTCCCGCAGCTGCTTTTTACATCCACAACGCCTTCAAAGAGTTCAAGAACAGTAACATCCAGGGTTCCTCCGCCCAGATCGTAAACGAGAATATTTTTGATGTCTTTGAGGTTTTCCAAGCCGTAGTCCAGCGCAGCGGCTGTAGGCTCGTTTATGATCCTCTCAACCGTAAGCCCGGCAAGTTCTCCCGCCTTGATAGTGTCGCGGCGCTGCCTGTCCGTAAAATAAGCCGGGACGGTTATGACCGCGCGATCGACCTTTTCATTCAGATACACTTCAGCGCTGTCCGCTAGATATCTAAGGATGAAAGAAGCGATTTTTACCGGCGTATACTTTTCGCCTCTCGCAGACAGAAGCTTCTCTTGCCCCATGAGCCTTTTCACTTCCATGAATGTATTCTGAGGCTCTTCAAGAAGCTTATTGACAGCCGCCATTCCGACTACAGGCTCATTATTTTCGTCCAAATGCACAACCGATGGAGTTATTAGCTCCCCATCAAGATTCGGGATGACTTCAGGCTTCCCGTCAGCGTTCAGATATGCTATTTCAGATGTAGAGGTTCCTAAGTCAATTCCTACAATCATAAAAAGCGCCTCCTTTTTTTGCATTATTCAGATGTTCTTCTGTCGCGACATAAGCAACTCTTTATATATGCCTAGTTTTTCTGATTTCTGCTGGAATAATCCCTCTCCAAGCGCTCTGCATTTTGAGCTAATGCAGCTACTTTTAGCGATTTTGGAGCTGGGCCATGCAGCAGTTCAGTGGATAATCAATCTCAAATATATACCTGTTGCAGCCAAATGCACCTATACCGATTTTCATAGAAACCCCTATGAAGCTTCGCTTCACCACTAATGATGAAAATATTAAGCCATTTGTGTGTTTGAGGCATGGACAAATGTCCATAAAATGTATTTTCACAGAAAACTACCTTTTTTGGAGCTTGATTATCCACTGAGTGTCGCGAAATGCCGATATCAATCGCGCTCGCTGTATAATCAAGCTCCAAATAGGAACTTTCAGTGCGAGTCAGTATAGATGCCTCAACCGCAAAATTGGAGCCTGCTGCATGCCTTTTTTCTGTTCCAGTCAGCTCAGCTCTCCGATGGCATCCAGCACTCCATCTTTTAGATCTTCCAAGTCGTCTTCGCCAAGCCCTAGAACAAGCCCTCTCTTAAGCTCTTCTACGGCATTCATGAGGCTTTTGACTGCCTCTGGGGCGTCATCGCCGACGCTGTCAACGATCTTTTCAGCTCGGGAGATTAGGGTTTTATAATTTCCTGCGCTGCGCGAGTCGGTCCAGCTCTCAACGCTTGCGCCTCCGGGAGCGATATCTTCGATCTGCTCCGCCTTGCCTGAGTTCGATGTGTTTATGGATATGCTTTTGCTGACTCCATTCGAGACGCATTCAGCGCCAACGGTCAATATCCCGTTCAAGTCATAAGAAAAGAAGACTTTTATCTTCTCATGGCCAGCCTTGGACTTCGGAATGCCCCGGAGCAGAAACTTGTCCAAAAAGACATTCTCGGCCCTTTCCTCGCTCTCGCCTTGAAACGCCTTTATCTCAACAGTGTCCTGGTCATCATAGCAAGTATAGTAAATCTTTGAGATTGTCGCGGGTATGGTTGAGTTTCTCTTAATGAGAATGTCGCAAAGAAGCCTCGGATGGGGCGTAAACCCCGAGAGAACCTCCGTGCTCAGGCTGTATGGGCATACATCCGTGAGGATGATGGCCTTTCCCTTTCTCAAGCTGCCCTCTATGATGCCTGTTTGTATAGCGGCGCCGCGAACTACAGCCAAGTCTGGATCTACGAACTTCCTTGGCTCAAAATCCAAAGCATCCATCAAAAGCCGGCTTACCAACGGGATCCGCGTTGACCCTCCAACCAGAAGCACCATATCTATGTTTTGCGCTCGAATGCCGGCTTCACTCAGTGCAGTTTCTATCTGGACGAACGTAGATGAGACCGCGCTCTGAATAAGCTGCTCGAACTCTTTTCTTGTAATTTTCTCTTCATAGCCTACAGGATTATTCTTATTTTTAAAAAGAAAAGGCAGAGTCGCCTCATATTCTAGATTTGAGCTGAGATGCTTCTTGCATTCTTCAGACAGCCGTTTAAGCTTTGACACAACCGCTATGTCCCTTGCCAGATTTACTCTATGCTTTTCTTGTATCTTTTTCAAAATCCTGTTCATCAGCAGTTCATCGAAGTCTTTGCCTCCCAAGGAGTTGTTGCCGCAGCTGCTCTTCACATCCATTGCGCCGTCATAGAGTTCCAGCACCGTTACATCCAGAGTTCCTCCGCCTAAGTCATACACCAGGATGCTTTTTGCTTCATTGGGGTTTTCAGCGCTGTAATCCAGCGCTGCGGCGGTAGGTTCGTTTATGATCCTCTCAACCTCAATTCCCGCAAGCTCTCCGGCCTTTATTGTGTCTCTGCGCTGCCTGTCCGTAAAATAGGCTGGCACAGTTATTACCGCGCGATCCACTTTTTCATTCAGGTAAGCCTCAGCGCAATCCACCAGGTATCGGAGTATGAAAGATGATATCTTTGCCGGCGTATACTGCACTCCCCTGGCTTTTAGAACCTTGTCCCGCCCCATCTGGCGCTTCACTTCTATAAAGGTGCTTTCAGGCTCCGACAGGTTCATATTAAGCGCAGCCATTCCAACTACAGGCTCATTATCCTCATTTATGTACACAGCTGACGGGGTTGTCAACTCCCCGTCCAGATTTGGAATCACTTCCGGCTTTCCGTCAGAATTCAGGAATGCAATTTCAGACGTGGAAGTTCCCAAGTCAATCCCAACAAACATAAATAATATCCTCCAAATTAGGACGCTTCAAAGATAACATGGCCATTCAGCATTATGATGAAAGCTTAGTATACTGATCCGCATATGCAGTTTCCTATTCTATACCGCTTTGCACTGGATAGTTCCGATTTTGATGTCGAGTTATACAATTAGCGTGAAATGTGGATATAGTCATTTCGCATCCTTCAATGGACGCTCAGGCATCAAAATCGGTACATTTGACTGCAAAGCAGCGGTATAGCTTGACTATAGATGTCGGCATTTCTCGCCTTGAAAGCGGACAGTCAGGCTCCAAAATAAGCGCATATACTGCAAATCGGTATATGCAGAGGTGCAACCTTCTAATGTTATATTTGAGCGCGTCCTTATTCTCTGCGCAGCAAAGGCTTTTTGCTTGTCTTAAAAGACAGATGCCAACATGGAGCCTTTTTTGACACTCCCCATGGCTAAAGCCGGGGGATTCCCAAGAGCGGAAGAAAAACCAAGGAGATCGGCTTCCGCCTCAAACTGAGAGCTGTGCCATCAGCCCGTCCTAAGTCAATGCGCATGGCAGCTCAGGCCGGCTTCTTTTTAAAGGAGGCCGCTGGTTTTAGCCTGCATAATCGCTTTATCGCCATGCACTTGGCTGCTCATTCAATTCCGCCCGGCGGACGGTTGGCCGCCGGAACTGCGGGAGCTGCATTCAATTCCCAAAGAGCAGGATGTTTCAGCGACTTTTGCTTGTCGCTAGCTTATGCCGGATGCGGACATCGCATCATTTTTCTAAGTTTTATGCAACAGGGCGCGCAAAAAGACAGCGCATTCGGTAACTCACACAAAGAGAAGGCACGAATCTCCTCAATTGAAATATCGCTCTCACAGGAAAATCTATGATTCGCATTGTCTCATAAATACCTTTTTAAGTCAACTAATTTTTCATTAAAAAAGGCATTTTTAAGCATTCTGTCTTATAAGCGCATGTAATAGAACAATAAGCAGAAACTATAAGCTTCTTACTTATACTGATTTTCATAGGAAACTGCCTTTTTGGAGCTTTATTATACAGCGAGTGCAAAATGCAGATATCAGCATTTCGCACCATACGTTGGATAATCAAGCTCTAAAAAAGAAACATATGGTGAAAATCAGTATATGCAATTAATTGGAATTTTCTTATCAGACTAAAAGCAATTCTAATCAAGGTTCTAAAAAGAGCTGTTCATCATAGTTTTCATGCCGATGTTTAAGATTTCAGAATTGCAGTCAATTGCAACAGTTTTGAAGCTTGATTGCAACTTTCAAGTTGCTAAGTGCCAATATAGGCTTTTAGCGCTCATTGCATCATCAAGCTCCAAAGCCTATACTTTTCTATATGAGCCAGTGCATTTATTAAGGTGCGATTTTATACCGATTTTCATCAAGCGTTCCTTTTTTGCGCTTGATTATCCATTGAGCGGCGCGGAATGCCGATGTCGACATTTCGCACCGCTGTAGCGCCAAAAAAGGTATTTTAGTTCGAAAAACAGGATAGGTTCTGAATATGGGATCCTTTCACTGGCGCTAATATTCTTTGAGGATGTTAAAAATGCCAGCTCAGGGCATTTCGCCCAAAATCCGCGCTCCAGCATATGACGATGAGCAGTCAATGCGCTAACTCCGGCATATCCATCATCCTCGCTTGAAAAACCCTTTAATGCGCTTGGACAAGCCTATATCGATTCTGGGTATGCCGTCGCATTCTAGCGTGGCAGGTTCCAAAACTTCACTTGATGAGTGAGCTTCTAGATCTTCAGCCGATTCATCAAGCTTTAACGGCTGCGAGAAATCATCAGGCGCAGTTTCTTCACCCTCATCTCTGTCCTCCGCTTCGGTCTCCAGTTTGACTGTTTCCGCGAAAGAGAGTTTTGAAACGCATTCATCCTGAATAGATTCAGACTCTGTACTTTCAGCTTCATCGTCTCTAAGCTTTTCTAAAGGGTCTCCATACTCTTCAAAGCGCTTATTTACTTCATGCACGCCAGATGCCATCTCTTGTAGCCGCCTGTCTATTTCCTCCGAATCCACGGCATCTCCGTAGGCGCTTTCAAGAACTTTATAATCCGCCGCCGCCTCCTTCGCCTCTTTTGCGCCAAGAATATGCTCTTCTGACTCAAATGGAGCGAATTCCAATACTTTTAAAATGTCTTCCGGTATGGCCAAGCTTTCTCCACTGCAGTTTTCAAGTTTCGAAACAGAAGTTTCATCTGCGTCAGCAGATGATTCACAGTTTAAAGCGTTTGCCTCATCCAAGGCTTCCGAGCAATCCGGAGTCTTTCCTTCAAGCGCAGAAGCTTCATCCATAGACTCAGGCGCGCTTTTTTCAAACGCTTCATCGGTGGCTGCAGGGCCGCTTTCTTCAGAAGCTTCACCCTTGCCGCCTTCTTCATGCGCCACAGTCTCGTCTATGGCCGCAGGAGCGCCCTCTTCAGAAGCTTCCTTCGCTCCTTCTTCGGGCGCCACAGACTCGTCTATGGCCGCAGGGCCGCTTTCTTCAGAAGTTTGATTCGCTCCTTCTTCATGCGCCACGGTCTCATCTATGGCCGCAGGGACGCCCTCTTCAGAAGCTTCCTTCTCGCCTTCTTCGGGCGCTTCAGTCTCGTCTATGGCTACAGGAGCGCTTTCTTCAGAAGCTTCCTTAACGCCCTCTTCAGGCGCTTCTGTCTCGACTATGGATTCAGGGACGCTTTCTTCAAGCGTTTCAGCTTCATATATGGCAAACGGGCTTCTTTTTGCAAGCGCTGCATTCTCTTTCAAGCTTTCTCCTGCAGAATCCTCCCTTTCAGCCGTTTCAGAGCCTACATGCTGAGAACCTTCAAGCTGAACCTTTCCCGCAGTGGCTTCGAGTTCATCAGAGAACTCTACATTCTCAGCGTAAAGCTTCTTCTGCCGCTCCGCGACCATTTCTGCAACCGCTTCAGAGGCCTGCTCTTGTTTTTCTTCAGCTCCTTGAAGCTCAGCCCTAGCATCACTCTCGTTGGATTCTACTTCACCACTGCCGTAAAGCCTCGAATTAGGCTCGCTGTCCCCGCCTTTAGGACTGCCTTGAAGCTCTGCGCTGTAGTTATCAAGAATGCGCTTCACTCTCGCTTCAAGTTCCTCTATCTCCAGCTGCGCGTCTTCTGTATCCTCAGCTTCCGACTCTGACTCTTCAAAATCTTCTATCTCCGCTTTCTCATTTTCAGGAGGTTCAAGTTCCAACCCCAAGTCTTCAATCGGCTCATCTTCGAGTTCTAGCTGCCTCTCTATTGAATCAGCTTTAAGCCTCGCCTGCCATCCGGAATCTTCATGCTTGCGGGCTTCAAGCTCATGGCTCTCTTTTTTTTCGTCTGCATGGCTTTGGAGTTTGAATGCGATCTGTCCGTCCGCCGCTTCCTCAAGAAGCTCAGCCGGCTCATCGCAGGATGTTTGCCCATGCGCGTCAAAGGCCTCTTCTTCCATGCATTCCTCCGCTGAAGCGAACTCTTCCATGCAGTCGGAATTTTCAGACTCGCCTCCAAGACTCCCATCCCAGCTGACGCCTTCCTCAAAATTTACTTCGGGCTGTTCATTTTTAATGCTGTCAAGAAGGGATCTTATAAACGGCTTGTCCAACACCTCAGGGTTTGTTGCAGCCAAGGAGCCTACGACAATCTCATAAAGGCTTCTGATGTTTTCTCCTGCCTCTTCGTCCTCTAGAACAGAATCTTCGTCATAGCAAAAATCTTTTTCGTCGTAATAGCCATAAGGCTCTTCATCTGAAGCCTTGCTTTCATTTTCATCAAAAAAGCCCTCCGGCTCTTCGTCTGCGCTGGAAAATCTGACTACATCATCATATTCGTCTAAATAATCGAATCCATCGTCTTCAGAAACAGGCGCTTCCTTTTCGCTAGCCTGAAATTCGTATACATTCGCCTTGCCGGCAACTATCACTTCAGATTTTCTTACGACAGAGCCTTTATACATATATCCGCTTCTTATGACCCTAAGTATTGCGCCTTCCCTGACAGGATTCGAGCAATCCGGAATCTCCACCCCAATCACGCGATTGCTGACAGCCTCCGGCATGGTATTCAAGTCATTTATCCTTATAAGGCCTATATTGGCAAATTTCTTGAGCGAAGAATTCCAAAATAGCGAGGCTTGCTCATGCAAAGCTCTGTTTCCCGAGTCTTTGGCATAAAGATAAAAGTCCTCGGTGAAGTCAGCAACGGTGATAAGGGCATCTACAAGCCTTTGCACCTCTTTTTCCTTTTCAGCGTTGTTTTGCGCCTTCATCTTGGCGATCGATTCAGCAAGCTCTTCCGTGTTCATGGCGACTTCCGCGGTTTGCCCTCCCAATCTTCTTATCTGCTTCATCAAATCAGATAAAAGCGTGTTTGGCTTATCTCTTGCTTCGCTTTGGTTCTCATTAGGAAGAGGTTCAGGAGGCTTGATTATTTTTATGGATGTGAGAGGCTCGGATTTTCTAAAGATAGGCTTTTGAGTTTTGCCTATAGAAACTGCCCAGCTCCAATTCCCTCCTGATTTTTCTTTGCTCACTTTCTTTGCTTTATTCTCTTTGTTCTCTTTATTGAACATTTAAGAAGTATCACCTCAATTTATAGACTTCTACGCCTGGTTTGAATTTAAAATATTGCTCTATTCGCACGCGTTCAAAAAAGCGGGCTTATTTTATCATGCCTGC
The DNA here is from genome assembly GCA_031269465.1 of Clostridiales bacterium. GTDB lineage: Bacteria > Bacillota > Clostridia > Lachnospirales > WQUN01 > JAISWZ01. Next base: position 9,082 of record JAISZB010000310.1, read on the forward strand.
TAGAACTGATTAGAGTTTGAGCAACAGTTGACCTCATATTCCTAAATTTTCCTTATGGCGTGAGTTTCATACATGAAACTCACGCCTGCCTTTAGCGAAACCGGCTCAGCTGCATGCTGCCGCTCATTCAAATGCGCCGTTTTAGAGGTTTGACTGTCCACTTTGGAAGCGTTCAGAAACAACTTGAACAGATTGATTTGCATGTGAAATCGCTCTGCAAATCGATTTAGCTCCCATCGTTTTTTAGCTCATCCCTGCGAAATTCATAAACCAGCCGACGCTTGAATACCATTCATATTATATTTTTCAATCCACTCCATGCCTATATTCTAAGCCTAAGAGCATAAGATTTAAAATCATAAGAACGAACCCAAAAATACAATATGACTTTATTAGTTTAACACATAATGCAGTTCAATTGAATAGTTAATTCTAAAAACCAGGTTAATTGCAGAGTTGAGAGACTTGCTGCAAAATTTTATTTTACACTTTAAAGCAAAGGTCGATTTTGGTCTTTAGCGTCATTCGTGTCAATAACGATTAAATGGCTCAAGCCTAAGCTCAGAGAAAACTTTTTAATCAATGGCACTCATGAGGAGGAAATTATGCCGTCAATTCAGAGCAATTAAACTGCATCATTTCATTCTTGCCAATATAAGGCTTGACGGATAGAAAGAGTTTTGCCGTCAGGAGCCAATGGTTTTGCATGACATGCATGCTAATTTGCGTATGAAACTGCACGTTCTTGCTTGACTCTGCATCTATACTGATTTTCGTACTAAACTGCCTTTTTTGTTGATTATCCACTGAGCGGTGCGAAACGCAGAGTAAAAACGCATTTCCCATATAAGCGAAAACTCTTCTGACGCTAAAAAAATACCCCATGCTGGGTACGATAGGGATTTATCTATACTGATTTGCTATGCCGCTTTTCATCAAATGTTCCTTTTTTGGAGCTTGATTATACAGCGAGTGCGAAATGCCGATATGGGCATTTCGCACTCGCTGTATAATCAAGCTTTCAAAAACAGGCAGTTTCATATGCAAATCTGCATGGATCATCTCTATAAAAGCGCTTGAAATTTCCATGCGCCGACGCGAGGAAAAAGAGCTCTGATATTTGGGCTGGATTATCAGTGGAAGCGCCCCGGCTGCAAAACCAGCCCATTCAAGTAATCCTCGGCATAAGAAACGCCCGCTTAGGACGGGGATGCGCGTCCTTCCCTGTGGGCAGCCCTTGACCATTTCAAACCTTAATAGAGGGTTCAAAAACTGACGCAAGGTTTCTAAAAGCACTATAAGCACTATGCCGACGCGCGGCCAAACGCGCCGATTTTGCAGCCTGACCGACCATTTTCAAGGTGCGAAATGCCGATATCGGCATTTCTCTCGCTGTACAGACAAGCGGCAAAATCAGAGCTTTCATATGCGCGTCAGCATTATGCTGAATCGCTCCTTAAGTTGAAGCCGCGATTCCTAAGCTCTAGCGGAAAGAGGCTTGCTTCGCCTTATCCTCAACTAAAGCCATCTCTTTATTCCAGGCGCCCTCAATGCCAACCTCAAGCGATAATGCAGGCGTCAGGCGCATGCTGAAGTCGTCAATCTTTATCCATTTCAAAATGGCATCCAAATCTTCGCCGTTTCTGGCGCCTTTGAATGAGGACGCGCCATAGAAATCCAAAATGCTTTTGTGAAGCTCCCAGTCAGCGATATAGATTTTAAAAAGCATATCAGGATCAGGCGAAAGCGGAGTTCCATATCCTGTTACATAGGCGTTTTGAAGGGATATCGCAGTGCCAGAGAATGTTATGTTTTGCATATGGATGTCTTTCATAGTAAAAATCACGGCATTCAGATGGCTTTTCGCCGACGACGAGGCATAGAGGTAAAGGTCGCTAGAAAGGTTTATGATGCATGAAGGGATGGCATTGTCCCCGTCGTAAAGATCCGACACGTCTATGTTCAAGCTTCTTCCAATTACGACTGGATTCTCTCTAGTCCATTTTCTTTGGGTTAAGACTTCTGAGCTCATGCGTATCATAGAGCTTATGTCATCGCGAAGCCCCTCTTGGCTGGTTCCGCCAGATTGCGCGCCTCCCTCAAATGAGGCGCTGCCGCCTGCAGCCAGGGATTTGGCGAATACGTTCAACGGTTCTGACTTCCAAGCGAAACTCGGGCGGATCTCCTCTTCATGAGGATAGGCGAGCCATTCCAAATCGGCTTCCAGCTCAAGCCCTTCGGCAACTGAACCTGCCGAAAATTCATCGCTTTGAGCGTCAAATGACGCATAGGCCTGCGCCTGCCCGTCATCCGATACAGTGGAGTATTCAGTTAAAAAGCTTTCAAGGATGACGCCTGCTTCTTCTTTAAATATGCTGTAGTACAAGTCTTCCTCTTTTGTCGCCAGATCATTGAGTAGATGGAATGAGCCGTCTTTATAATAGATGCGGCTCTCATCCTTCAAAACGTTTTTGAGCTTTTCTACCGCAAGGCTTTCAATCTGACTCTCCCGCTCTGACAAAAACCTATTTATTTCCGCAACCGCCTTCTCAATGGCCGAATGCGCGCAGTTGTAAAGATCCCCCCCGGACTCTTCAGCCGCCTGCGCTCTGCGAATAGCATATGCGTATGCGCAAAAATTCAGCAAAACGCATATCGCCATTATTGAAACCAGAAGATTTATATAGACGCTTCCGCTTTGAGAGTTCAAGCATCTTCACTCCCTTGAGGCAAGAAATCTATGCAGTAGAAGGAAAACTCTATTCGTATCGATGCCAAGCCAGTATCGGAAATATTAACATCAAATGACTCTATGGCATATGAGTAAACTTCATCCGCATCAGCTGCCGACAAGAAGGCCAGAGCGTTTTGTATAGGCCCCTCTCCTGTTATGACGGCTTTCCATTGCCATAAGATCCAATTGCTTCCGGAGTCAGTTTCAATCACTTTATCAGAGTACATGTCGGTCTGGGTCAAGCCGTTGCCCTCCAGCAGCGTCTGCATGTTAAACATAGCGTCAACAGCTCGCTCCGACGGTATCAGCTTATGAGACAAGGACTCTTTGAGAGCCCTGATGTCCTCTGCCCTCTGAGTCGACAATTCGCTCTGCCGCTTCTGAAGATCAAGAAGCATCTGGTTTTGTGCCACTATTTCACTTCTCAACGCCGACAGGTCTTGAAGCCTCCCTCTTGCAAGGTACAAGCCCAGCAAAGCCATCGCCGCCAAGGCGATGATTGCCGCCCATATGCGCATGGCTTTCGGGGTGATTATATCTTTTTCCCTGGTGTTGCTCACGAGCCTGTTGAGAACCTGCTCATCGATTGGCTTTAGGGCTTCCCGCTCCATTGCATCCGCTTTCACGACATACCTCCTTTCATTGGATTTGAATTGCTCGCGTCATGCCAATGCCAGACGCGCCGCTTGATGAGAGCGCGTTCAAAGGCAAGCCTTGGCGCCGCTCGCGCAATATGCGCTGATTTGCATATGAAACTGCCTATTTTTCAACTTGACTGCATAGATGCTGTACGGCTTCTTTTAAGCTCTCCGTGGAGATTCAAGCGGCAAAATCGATGCGTTTGGCAGCAAACCGGAATATGCTGACACACAGTCAAATGCATCGGCTTTGGGCTGGATTATCCACTTTCGCATTGCATACTGATAAGCGTATGATATCTGCTGTTTTATTTGACCTACAGCAAGCGCGATTGATATCGGCATTTCTCACCTTAAAATGGAAAGTCAAATAAAACAGGTGCTTTGACCGCAAATAGGCGTTCAATCCAGCTCTGAAACTAGAGCTTTCCACTGCGCATCCGCATTCCATCGGCATCAAATGCTTCGGTTTTGAGACTTGGCTGCATATCGGTTCAATGCATTGTCAAGCTCCCCAGTCATTGGCATAATGAAGCTGCATTGCTATACTGATTTGCACGCAAAAATTCTGATCGAGGTTGGATTATGCAATTAATGCAAAATGCAGATATCGGCATTTCGCGCCTTGAACATGGATAATCAGACCTCATAATCGGCACATTTGTCCGCGAATATACCGCTTTCATCAAATGTTGCTTTTTTGGAGCTTGACTGTCCATTGAATGGTGCGAAATGCCAATATCGGCATTTTGCGCTCGCTGTATAATCAAGCTCCAAAAAAGGTAATTTTATATGGAAAGCAGTATAGGATATTGTCTTTGAGTTCTCTCTCCTTATCGCTTGCAGCGCAGTATCGCCAGCGAGCATCGGCATTCAAGCGCATAATGCATGACCAGGATTCCTAATCTTGAAAATCTCAAGCTCATCTAAGAGATACTTTTCGAGAAACCACAATCGTCATATCTGAAGATCCGGATCTCTCTGAAAAAAACGCTATTTCTACGCTTCGCTCGCGCATCTGCGGACTCAGCCTCAATTCCTGCGCAAAATCCGTTAGCGCCGCAGCCCTTGCGGAGCCTAGAAGCATCACCAGCCTATCATCCTGCTGGCTTATCTGCTTTATTGAAATCTCTTCAGGCATCATAGGAGTAATGGCTTCCAAGCAGGCTATCCGCTCGTTGTTGTTCCAATCCAAGCTTGCAATTATCTCCCTCATGCTGTCTACTTCGCCGAGATCAGACTTTATTTCGTTTTCCTTCAGTTCAATGGGCGCCGCCATAGTGCGTATCTGAGAGTCCAAGGCGCCGCTGAGGCTTTGAGAGGAACTTATGGCTGCGCTCAGAGCGGCTATAAGAAGTACTGCCGCAAGCACCATTGACAAGTCGAACAAGGCTATTTTTTTCAGCAAATCTTTCTTTTCATTCCTGGCTTTATATTTTTCAGGAAGCAAATTCAAGTTCTTTAAAGACTTAAGGTTCCTTGCGCATATCTCCATGCCCGCATAAGGATCAATTGATTCTCTTGCAACCACATCGTACTTTTTGCAAGCTGCGGCCAGCCATTCGGATACTTCTCCCACCAGCACGCAGTTGTGTATCTTTCCAGCCTCTTCCAACTCGCTAAATGCGGCTTTAAGCTCCCTGGGGCCTGCTATGGGATCATTTGAGATGCGCCAGGCGTTCTGCAGCACTCCGCTTTTAACCCAGTATGCGCGATAGGTCGTTTCCTGCTTCGCAAAGAACAGAACCGGCTCAACGCGAGAGAATGTCTCATCTGCGATGCTTTCCACAGTATCTATCGTAGAGAGCCTTATCCCCAGCCGATCGAAGATGTCGATCGCCTCCTCCGCCGTTTCCATGGGAAGGGCCGCCAGAAGGAGCTTCAACCCCTTAGAGGATGCTTTAAGGGTTTTATGGCTGAAAATGTATCTTCTGTTTTGTACAGGGAAGAAGTCTCTGTAGAGAAATTTGGCCGCTTTTTCAAGGTCGTATCCCGTAAGCGGCGGCATATCGGCAAAACGCAGAATTGTCTTTTCCGTAGAGAGGATCAAGCAAGCTTCATCTATCCTGTCTGTTCCCAAAAACCCTTTCAGACTCTGTTCAAGCTCATCCACAGGGACGGCGCTTCCTATCCCCCTGACTCGCCTGATGAGCTCCCCTCTTTTTTCGGCTATTAGATATCTGCATCCGTCCGTTGCAATCTCGGTGCATAGAATGCGTTTCAGTGTATCCCCTCCCGAAGCTCGGCTAAAGCGTAGCATTCCCGTCCATAGCGGAAAAAACCGCAGCCCCGCGCTGCCAGCCCACTTAATGCCTGCTTTTTTCGCTCTTAATATACCAACGCGCATCAATTATCTCCGATACGCATTTATGATTCGGGTGTCAAAATCCTGTTTTGAGCTACGGCGGAAAATGGCTAAGCCATTCTTGCAGGGCAGTTTTCTCTAAAAAGCACTTTTGACACTCGAATCATTTATATTGACCTTTAAGTCAAATGTTCCAATGCGCATCAATATAGCTGCGCTTTTTAGCGCCAGCTCTGCATTAATTCATGCCTATTGGTATAAATCGAATATTGTCTTTATGCCGAAGCTGATTTTTGTCGCTAGCGCCATCTGTCATAATTTGTAAAATAAGGCGATAATGCAAGCAGGAGCGCCCAAATATTCATTTTCTCCATTTATCGCGCTTCATGCAAGCATTTTACTATTATTCGCCGATTTTAAGTATATTTTATCAATATGTCCTTGTCAACAGACTAAGCTCTTAATATTCTTATAAAGCAAAAAACGGAGGTTTTATAATCTAATTCATGAGCCTTCGCGCAGTCACCTACCAATCTCGGAAACATATGATATTAAGTGAAGCTTAAATTGGAATTGCGCTTAAGCCTTCGGGCTTTATATGACGCAGGGCTTAAGCCAAGCATGACGGTTATTCTCATTTGCGACGGGCATCTTGATATGCATATGAAGTTACGAGTTTAGCTTTACTGTATAGCGAGTGCGAAATGCAGATATCGGCAGCTTTCGCGCCTTGAAAGTGGACAGTAGCGCTAAACTCGGTATATTTGACTGCAAATCGGCATAAAATGGGCATCATCATTCATTTCTGGAGGAATCTCAATGAAAAATGAAACTGCAGGGCATCAGCTTGAAAAAGGATTGGGCGCCTGGGAAGAGTCCAGCATTAAAGATGAGCTGGCTCACGCCAAAGTGCCTGCGCAGAGCCTCGGCGACGGCTCGTTCTTTTCACCTGACGACTCCCTCAGATACGGAACTGTTTTTACCTCATTGCATAAGCCGTACAATAAAAATCAGGCAAGCCGCCGCTGAAGCAAAGACTCAAAGTTCAGCGAAATGCGAGCCATTGCCTATGCCAATGAGAAGCTCGCTTGATTGCAGCCGGAAAATGATTGGCGCTGGGCATATATACTGCTTTTCATATAAAATTGCCTTTTTTGGAGCTTGATTATACAGCGAGTGCAAAATGCCGATTTCGGCATTTCGCACCATTCAATGGATAATCAAGCTCCAAAAAAGGATCATTTGATGAAAAGCGGTATATGCTGATTTGCGTTGAAAGCTCCTATTAATTGGCATACGATTTTCTAGGTGCATTTATACCGATTTCCAGTCAAACGTACCGATTTTGAAGCCTGACCGTCCACTTGAAGGGTGCGAAATGACTATATCCACATTTCGCACTAATTGTATACTCCGACATCACAATCGGAATTTATCCACTGCAAAGCAGTATAGCTGCGAATCAGCATTCGTTTGACTGCGAATCGGCATGCAGGCGCCGAAGGCAAGGTTTCAATCATCCCGCCAAATCATCGCCCTTAGGGAGGGAGATTCAAATGGAAAAGAAAGTGCTTCTTGAAAACATCCAAACGCTGGACTTCATGGCGCTTGATCTGCATTTATACCTCAACACGCATCCCCGCGACTTCGAAGCTCTTCAGATGTACAACAGAGTAGTCGCAAGCTGCGACAAATGCCGCAGCTACTATGAAACGACATTCGGTCCGCTCTGCTCCTACAGATCCGCAGGCCTTCCGAATTGGACGTGGTCAAGCGAGGCGTGGCCATGGGAAGCGCCTGAAAGGGGCGATGAAGATGTGGATCTATGAAAGAAAGCTGGAATTTCCCGTATCAATAAAAAAAACGGATCCAAAGCTGGCTATGTACATAATGGATCAATTCACAGGAACAGACGGGGAGCTGACCGCAGCCATCAAGTACTTGAACCAGCGCTTTTCAATGGTGACTTCAGAAGCTATATCCACTTTAAACGACATCGGAACGGAAGAACTCGCCCATATAGAGCTGATAGGCTCCATTGTCCACCAGCTGACATGCGGAGCAGACAGCTTTGATTCACTTAGGAACCGCTTTTACAGGAATTTCAGGGGAATAAACGTAAACTTTCTTTCCTCAGGAGATCCTATAACGGATCTCTACGAGGACATGGCGGCTGAGCAAAGGTCTCGAACCGCTTATGAAAACCTCTTGGAGATAATTGATGATCCAGACGTCGAAGCGCCGATTTCTTTTTTAAGAGAGCGCGAGATAGTTCATTTCCAAAGGTTCGGAGAATGCCTGGACATTGTGAGAAAACACTTGGAGAAATCAGGGATGGGAAGGATCTGAACTTGCAAGCGCAATCAAAAAAGCTCTCCGCCTTTAGGCTGAGAGCCTTTTTGATTTCTGAACGCTCATTTTACAAGTTCTTGCCATTCCAGCCCCAAATAGAGCTCTCCTGGTAGTTCACATAGACATTTTCAGGATTGATGCCCAGGACTTCCTTGAGTATCTTTGAGATTTCTGCGGTGAGATTTTCGTAGGACTCCTTGTCGGCCGATCCGAACTGCTTCACTTCCACATACGCTATCGGATCATCGTTTTCGCCTTTGTAATAAAGCTGGCAATCTTCCTCAAATGACAGCATGAGCCAGGCTTCGCTCTTGCCTGGAAGAAGTGATATGGCTTTTCCCAGCTTATCCTTAAGCGCTGTTTCCTTGCCGGGAGTTATAGATATATTAGTCTTTGCACTGATATAGGGCATTTAGGTTCCTGCTGATAAAACATGCACAAACATATGCAGTAGAGTTTTCATCTTCAAACGAGTCCCGCCTAGCCGAAGCTGGCGCTCTGATGCAACGATCATTTAAGAGCGCAGGGCTTTGGGCTTGTCTATGTATTTCGGCTCGGATCTCACGCCAATCTCACATCTGATATGCCGATTAGCAGTCAAATGCGTCATGCTCCAAAACGAGAATGATATATTCCCGTCTGCCTTGAAATGGAACCCTTCGTTTTTTGAACTCTATAAGCGTTATTCAGCAAGTTTATTTTAAGCAGGCCCTCCTTTCTTCTTAGTTAATTTTCCGCCAAGCTTGGATCAATCTTGCAATTTAGAACTCTATTATATATAAAAGGGATGAGAATGGCAAGAGTTTTAGCATATGCAAACTGGCTGTTGTCCCTTAAGCCAGAATTGAGAAACCAGAACATTGCGCGCCTTATCGCTTTGACTTTTTAATCCGTATAAGCTCGATTTTAAAATTATTATTGACATTTTTGACAGTTAGTGCTACTATCAAATATAGTTTCAAGCAATTTTTTACTTTCTTAATGCATTTAATGCCTAAGTGAATTTCTCCTCTTATTCTGCTCTTAATCTTGTCAAGGCTCCGATTATATTAATGCTCATGGGATAGTTTAGTGGATAATCCGGATTAAAAACCGGTATATGCCAATTTGCAGTCAAATGTAGTTAATTAAAGGAAATCTCATATGAAAATCAGTATATTTAACTGGGATAACGCCTAGAATCCTCTGAGGGCGCACTATCCAAAAACCGGAACTTTCCTATGCCCGTCATTATATACTGCTTTTCATATAAAACTGCCTTTTTTTGGAGCTTGATTATCCATTGAGTGGTGGGGGGGGGGGGGGTGGGGGGTTTGGGGGGCGAGACGGGATGATAAAACAAAAAACAGAAAATTGATTTTTGTATGTA
>JAISZB010000001.1 GCA_031269465.1 Clostridiales bacterium
ATTGGAAAAGGGACATGCGGTGGACGCGAGATGCACCGGCGGCAATCCAAAATCCATTCCATTGGATGCAATCTACATGCAGAAAGCTGCAGGGAAGCGCAATCGCCAGATCCATAAGGCTGCCATCAACAAGGGCGGAAAGAGGAAGCTGAATCAATCTCCAAAGTATGTATTTGGCTTTCAGCTGTTTGATAGAGTGCAGATGCCGGACGGACGCAAAGGCTTCATCTTCGGGAGGCGATCAAGCGGGAGCTTCGACGTTCGCACGTTGGACGGAGCAAAGCTGTCTGCGGGAATCAGCTGCAAGAAGCTCAGCCTCTTGTCCAGGAGAACTGCCATTCTAACTGAAAAGGAGGGCATGCGGCTTCCTCCCCATGCCTAAAGGCGGGGGTATCCGCCGCATAACAACTGCGATGATTCCCGCGCTTTCCGATATGCAGATCGGATCAGCCTATCCGCCTTGATATACTGATTTGCACCCAAAAGCTCCGATTTTGAGGCCAAATTATGCAATTAGAGCAAAATGCCGATATCAGTCGCGCTTTGAAAGTGGATAATCCGCGCTAAAATAGGTACATTTGGCTGCAAATCAGTATATTGTACAACTCATCTTCAAAATCATGGGAAATGCTTATATAGGCACCAATAGGAGGCTCTTATCGTGAAATCAACCGTTAAGCGCCTGTCAGCCGTTGCAATCGGCGCCTCTTTATATTTTCTGACCGCAAGATACCTGTCTCCCCATATCTTTGCAAACGTGCGTTTTTGCGGTCAGTATGGCATACTGGGAATATTCGCGGTTTTCTTTGGGCCGGCGACGGGGATTGCCATAGGATTTATCGGACAGGCGCTTTTTGAATTTACTTTGGGATATGGAATTTTGTGGAGTAGAGTCTTCTGCTCTGCGATTATCGGTTGCGCTTCAGGTTTTCTCCTTATAGGAGTAAAGATGGACGAAGGCGTTTTTGGCATCAGGGGAATTCTTCAATTCGTTGCCGGAAGCATTGCAATTCATATGGGAGGTTGGGGATTGTTTGCTCCGGTATTTGAAGTTCTTGTTTATGCAGAGTCCGCAAAGGAATCTTTTGAGAGAGGCTTGGCAGTTGGCATTGCAAACGCCGCTGTTGCGGCGCTTTTGGGGACGCTTTTTTTGCTGGGATTCGCAAGGGCCATGAGGAAAGGCTGAATTTCTGATGGATGCCGATTTAAAATGAAAAGTTAGGATGAAGAGTTGGAAATATATCGGACGGCTTATCTTCAACATAATATATCTATAAAGGATGCAACTTCGATAAGGTGCCTGCGTGATTTTCAGCGGATCCAAGCAAGCCTGGCATAAACGTTATCCATTAGAAGATTTGCGAAGGCCCACCCTTCAAATTCTAAGCTGAGATTCTTTTCCTGCGGCGAATCCAGGCGCATTGGCAGCTTCCGCCTTCAAGGCTTAAGTCTGGGCTTTTACCGATCTGGCATCCGCATTTGCGCCGCAGTCAGGGAAGACGCTGAGGGCTTCAGGCAATTTTCCGTCCGCCGACAGAGAAGCCCGTGAAACCGCTAAAAGGGTTCGCGCTTCGGACAAGGGCGGGCGGAGTGGCGGCAGGCAAGTAAGCTGACGACGGGACGCTTTGGCGTGAAGGAGATCTGGCGCTTTCTCCGCTTCTTCGCAAAGAGCCGCCACTAGATCCTCGAGCAACTGAGACATGGAAATGCTGAAAGACTTCAGATCTTGCTCATCAAGCTCATCAAGACGCGGCATGGGGATGCTCCGCAGCTTGCTGTCATGTGCGCCATTTTTATGGAATGCAGGATGTTCAGCATTTTTTGCATAGCCTTCCAGGCAAACATTGCACGCTAAGCGGGCGCATCCACAATGTTTTTCAGGACAGCCCCCTCGCAGCCATTGGGATGAATCCGCATCCGCCGCCCCCGCTTTTTGCATTTTCTCAGTCCATGGAGCCTGCATGATCGGCGTCAAGCCCTCAACCATTTCCTGTTGGGGGCTTGATTCAATTTTATTCGCCGCAATGATCCCGCAGCCATATACGCCTGCCAAATTTTCCGCCGGCTCAAATCCGAATCGGGCAAGTCTATCTTTATGCGCCGCAACCGCCGCGCCTATTTCGCTCGCGACAATATCCGCCGCCAGCTTCAAAAATTTCTTGCGGGAAAAATCCATTCCACCCCCCAATTTCAGCGATCGCTTCAGCAATCAGCCCCCAGCCCGGCGCAAACTGCTCCATGGCTGCCGCCCGGCTCCGCAGATCATCCTTTTGGCCGGCGGAAGATGCTCGGTAGCAAGCCGCAGCGCGTTTTGCTTTTACTTCAAGATGCATTCCCAGCGCTTTTTGCATGTCAAGATCGGCATAGCGCCGCTGATTTCCCAGGCTGCGTTCCGGCGCAAGCCTCCCTACCCGATCCCAACGCCTTAACGTACTTGTGGGATGCCCCTATCCGCTCCGCGAACTCACTTGCTCTATATTTAGTCATTATAGATAATTAACCCAATTCGGTTAAAAATCAAGACTAAATTTTTACTCCTATTCTATTCATTCTGGAGCTCAATGCCGAAAAGGCGAACGATTTTACTTTTCAAGCACTGTAATGACGAAGCATTTTTTTGGAAGCAACTGATTCCAAATTTATATCTGAGGACATTTCTGACGGATGCAGCCGCCTGTGAGCAGTAGTCCCTCTCATCTATCTGGCTTATCGCCCTCAAGGCGGCGGCATTCATGCTTTCAGCGCTTCCCTCAGGTGAAAGCTTGAATTCTATTATAGCCGTGAATCCAGGGGCTTCGATCAGTACATCATACCGCCCAGCCCGCTTTCCAAGTTTGAGCGGCATTTGTACCCCAAAGCGACCGACATCCCGAATATGAACACATGGTACGTCTTTTCAAGCTGCTCGTGGAAGACGAAGTATGACAGCTGGTTGCTTATGAATGCGGCGAGTTGATCATTGAATATCTCCATGTCGGCTATGCGGGAGAAGACTTTGGCTAGATCATTGCCTCTGCCCCCTCATGATGTGGCTGATGATGTAATCCCTCCATACCTTCTGGAGTTCTAAGCTTGGAATTTTCAGCCGGTATTTTTCTGCCGCCCGGGTCAAACGAAGTCTTTTCGAATGTCAGATACCGTTACTTAAAACTTATACAAATCTGATCAATTCTAATCATTGATCAGATTTGATGTTTAATTCCTGCTTCGTCGAGTAGCCGGCGCGGAACTCTCCACAGGCTGGCGCCGTGCAACT
>JAISZB010000051.1 GCA_031269465.1 Clostridiales bacterium
TCAGCTGTAAGAAGCTCAAGCCTCTGGAGAAGCGAAAAGCAACGCTAACAGAAAGAAGCATGCGGCTTCCTCCTCATGCCTAAAGGCAGGGGTATCCGCCGCATAACAACTGTGATGAATAGTTTTACCGCTTTGCAGTCAAATGTACCGATTTTGATGCCTGATTATTCATTGAAGGGTGCGAAATGACTGACTATATCCACATTTCTCACTAATTGTATAATCCGACATCAAAATCGGAACTATCCAATGCAAAGCAGTATAATTGTATCAGAAGCCCCTAAAAGATGCTGTTGGCCCCTTGATTGAGGCATTGTTCAAGAACGGGGCTAATTGGAAGCTAGTAAAGAAGGCTCAAAGAAAGGTGTCCAGGAGGATCCACAAAACAAAAATCCAAGAGGTTTAGAGGAATACTTGAAATGTAAGATTTGTATTTTGGATAGATTTTTCATGGGTGTAAAACCCTGTTCGGTGAGTTCTGAGTTCAAGCATCTTCCTGAAGCGGCAGTCCGGGATCTCGTCGGCGCGCATGACAAGGCTTCCGATGAGATACCAGCCTCCTTCGACTGCGAAAAATCAATGCCAGATATACTGAATCGCTCTGGAAAGCTCCGATTTTGATCCAGGAGAATAATCTCAATGAGTCGCATGTTATAGAAAGCAGTGTCAATTCTTCTTTATTTATTGCGGATCTCAGATCGATCCATTGGCTTCTTTTTTCGAAGTTTTATAAGCTAATAGTCATTTAAATAAAATGCTACTTTGTAAACTCTTCAATTGTGCATGTGTGCACTTTAGTTTTCTTATCGTAGTTTATTCCAACCAAAATAATCTTCCCTGTATACTGCGCAACTTTCTGCGGGTAGTGTTTGTCCTTCACTTGCTTTATAGCGCCATCAGCTGACAGATCCCACTTCAACTCAACCAAAATGGCAGGCTTGTCATAATGCATCGGTTTTGGCAGAAAGAGCATGTCAATGAAGCCCTCGCCGGATGCAAGCTCCCTGAAAATGATATAATGCTCGTTTGCGTGGTAATATGCCAGAGTAACTACACAGCAAAGCGAATTTTCATCATTGTATTTCAAAATGGAGGTTGATTCATTGTGAGCCGCTTGAATTGCTTTAGCTACGCTTGAAGAGTTTAAAGACAGCGTGTCTTCGACAAGCTTCCTCGAGTCTGAAAGCAGTTTGGATACCCCAGGCCATGATGCATTTTCCACCGCATTCTTGAACTCTTCCTTGATCTCATTATTGGGGATTAACACCTCACAAGATTTGGAGTCATATGCCAAGTATCCGAGATGAACAAGAAGCGTGAGCACATCATCCGCAGATGAGAAAGTAGCCATGTCGTTTTGAAAGCTTTTGATGTTTATCCTCACTGGCTGCTGGGACATCAATTTAGAAATGGATTCTTTAAGGCCGTCAAAGTTAAGATTTATAGGCATTTTCAAAGCTTCAAACGTCTCTGTCTGGCTCCAGTAATTGCTGAAGACTCTTCGCTCAACTACACTTGCGATGGACATCGGATTGTAGATGTGCACATCATTGAAAATGTAGCCGTCATACCAAGCCTTTGCCTGTTCGAAGCTCAAATTTCCAGAGTCGCAGATCTTTTTCACCTCAAGTTCAGTGAAGCCAACATATTCAGCTAAAGGATAGGGATTAGACATGGAAAACTCAGTGAACATATTGAGAGCGCTATGTGTTCCATACTTCTTTATAGGAAGTATTCCCGTCATGTAAGCAAGATGGACATAACCTTGATCCTTGAGCAAGAGCCTCAAAAAATCCAAATAGATTTTTTGGCCATTGACATCGTCTTTGAACACTCTAAAAACGCAATCCCATTCATCAATTATAAAAACAAATCCAGCGCCTGCATAGGCTTCGACTTCATACAAAGTTTGAAGAATATCTCTAGGCTTTGCAAAATTAGCGCTGGGATAAGCTTTTTTGACTGAGGACAAAATAACGCTCTTTATGGATGAAACCATTGCTTTGATCGATGTCGACTCAGATAGAAAGTTTTGAATGTTAAGGAAAAACACGTTATACTTGTTCAAATGACTTTCAAAAGAGGGATCCTCAGAAATTTTCAAGCCTTCGAAAAGCTCTTTAGCATTACGGCCTAAACTGTAATAGGCGGTCAACATGTTGGCGGTCCAGGTTTTCCCGAAACGTCTGGGGCGACTTATGCAAACATATCTTCTGGGAGTTCCAGCGACTGAGTTCAAGAATGAAATCAAACCGGACTTATCCACGCAAACTTGCGCTGCAAGAGATCCCTTGAAGTTTTTAATGGGTGAAGATGGATTTAAGTATATATCAACAGCCATTTTTACTCCTTTCTGAGCCCACTCCAAATTCAAAACAAACAATCCTATCTATACTGATTTTCATAGAAACCCCTATGACGTTGCGCTTCACCGCCAAGGGTGAAAATATTAAGTCCTTTGTGTATTTGAGGCATGTACAAATGTCCATAAAATGTATTTTCGCACTAAATTCCCTTTTTATAGAGCTTGATTACAGTGGGTGAGATTGATATCGGCATTTCGCATTGCTAAATGGATAATCAAGCTTCAAAAAAGCTTGAGAGTCAAGGTTGGTTGGGCAAGCGACGGCTACGGCTTCGAAACGAAGCGGGAATCAGCCGCCGAACTTAGAATCTGGCAATGCTGAACTTTATAAGCGATACCCTGCATGAATTTCAAAATTGCATTCAGCTATTTTATAATTTTCGCATTGGCGCCGTCGCAATTTCAGATCCCAGAGAACCGGCCTCAATTATAACCCGAATTCCCGGAAATGTATACCCATGTTCTTAATTTTTCCCGAAAAATCAATTGATTCTTGACTTTATCATGGGTATATGTTATCTTAAATGTATACCCAATACAAAATCGGAGGCGTAAAGTTAAGTGAACATATTTAATTCATGATTCATCTCTATTTTCTCAACCTCAAATCCCCAATCTTTGAAACCCATCTGAGGCTGCGTATGTCTTTGTTGAGGACTTCGACGCGCCCCGCTCCGATTTCGATCGCCGCGCCCATGTCGAAAAATACGGCTATATCGCCGAATATCCCGCCTGCGTTCGCTTTTATCGCCAATAAATAGTCCGCCTTCGCCCCTTCGGCGCCTTTTGCGGCCTCCTCCCGCGCATCGGCCGCGGCGGCGGGGCCTTCCGCGCCGGATCCGATATTGCTTAAGGGCGTTGGCATCGCCGCGGTTTCATTGGTTTTTTCATTGATCAGGATCTGCGCCGGCGCAGCGCCGGCTTTTGAGTCGAATGCGCCCGCAGCGTCGGGTTTTGCGGCTCCGCCGGCTCCGGGCGAGGCGTTCCGCTTGCAGCTTGGCGGGAGAAAACCCTTCGCTCTTTCGCGGCGAATCCTCGATCGGCGGGGAGGAGCCCGGCCCTCTCCGCGAAAAGCCGCCGAGCGCCTCCGGCATCCCGTCCGAATCGATTCCGGGCGGCGTTCTCCGGCAGGCCCCGCGCAGGCTCCGCAATGGACGCCGCGCCGCTCCAGCCAGGCCCCGTTCGCCTTCGCGAAGGCGGCGAAGCCTGAAAAGCCGCG
>JAISZB010000282.1 GCA_031269465.1 Clostridiales bacterium
GCGCCTTGACCTCCCCGCGCTCGAACGGCGGCAGGCGTTGAAACGTCCGGCTTTCTGCGCTGCGCTTGCATTGATCCACAGGGATCCGCCCCTTCATTTTTGTTCGCAAACTAAATGACACCGTGTTTCCCTATGGATTTCTACTGGCTGTATCTGTTGCATTTCATTTTACAATGAACCTTCTGATTTTTTAGCTCCCCACCGGAAGAATCTGCTTCCATGCGTGATAGCGCTATCCCATTTCATATCTGAAGTTTGAAGTAAATGTTTATGTCTAAAAGAAAGCCAGGCGCCAATTGGATGAAGAAACCCAATTAGCGCCTGGAAGTAAATAACTAAGGCATTATTTGTAATTATTATCTGGCGACTGATTTTGAAAATAAGGCATCATCGATTTGCAATCAGATATATAGTGCTTTCATAAGAAAATCAGTATATTATGACTCCAGTTATTCTTCCTGAAACGGCGTTATATTCTTTTAGCCTTATGAAGCAGACATCCTTGACATCAGGGCATTCGTCCAGATAGACTTCGAAGCGCTCACAGCCAGCTCGCTGGTGCTTCTGAACTAATTGGCATGATCCGCGCCTCTTTTCATCAGAGATTGAGCACTGAAAATCACAGTCCTTAAACAGTTCATCCAAATGTATTTTTTCTCTTGAGTTCTCTTTTTTGGAAATTTCCAACATTAATTCATCAAAGTCCACGAAAAACTTAAGGTGAGAATTCAAGAAAATATATATGAGGTCGGAAGAATTTTCAGCGCTGATAGCGAGCTTTTTGAAAATATCGCTCCAATTTAGCCATTCTCCTCTATCAAATCGAAATTCTGCAGGTTTTCTGCTTTCAAACTTGAAGCGATTGTTGTTTCCAAGGACTTTTAAGAACTCAATCAATTTTTCGCAGTCATCCTGCCTTATCATGAACGACTTTTGATACAAATGGAAGTAATGCTTTGAGCGAAACTCTTCTTCAGTAAGTTTGCGCGTCTTTGAGAATGCATCCCAAAAGCGTTTATGCCTGTAATCGTCAATGGACAGATGCCCCATGCCGCGAATGAACTCCTCTGGGTAGCAGCCTTCGAAAAGACTGAGAACTATCTCCATTTTTTCTCTATTGTAGCAATGGAGCTGGAGCGGAATCAGATTGCTGTCCTGCAATTCTGAGATATTCACGGTTTTGCTCGCCAAAACGGCTGGGTTTAAGGCGTAAACGCTTTTAATCTTGAAATAAGCGCCTTTGTCAGACAAATTGCAGAGTTTCCCGAAGAATACTATGTTGCTGAATGCCTTGGGAAGATCAACTCCTTCGTAATTGTTTGAAATCTGCTCGAGCAAAGTTTCCAATGAGAAAACCTTTTTCAGAGGAGAGTTCATATATATCTTGAGAATTAAATCCAAGTCCTTGCCTTGCCGCATAGAATCCAAAAGAGCGCTTGCGCAAAGGTGACGGAGCTTAGCCGGCATGAAGTAGGTTGGGCTAAGCGTTGGATTATAGATTGATGACGATTCTAAAAACAGGTTGTTCTTTCCCAACGCCATTAAAAATTCTATGAGAGCAGGCAGATCATCATTAAGGGCTACCATTGCGTTTGTCAGAAGGGCAAGGTATTCATCAAGCTTGTTTCCCTTGACGAAATCTATGGATCTTAGCTTTTTAAGTCCTACAGCGACAAATGGCGCCACGCATTTTGTTTCTATTACATCCAAATAGAATGTTTCAAGCATTTTCCACTCATCTTTGTCAGTTTCTTCGTTTCTCTTTAGTTCATATCCACTGATCTTCTCAGTTTCATAATTGTATTGTAGTCTGAAAAATACAATCGACTTGATTGGGAAGGCATTTGCATCCAAAGTTGAAATTGAGAGAATATGCCTTATTTTAAGATTAATGCGTGAAACAACCACTTTTCTGTTCCAGATGCTCTTCACATATCCAGACACGTAGCGCCTGCCTATGACTTCATTTAGATGATCATTGTCATTTGGGAAATACTGCTTGGCTAAAGACAGGAAATCATCCAAAAAAACGAAGCGGCTTACCCTAGATTCAAAAAACAGCTTTGATATCTCGACAAGTGAATACCCGTTGCCAAACGCTGCCTTGAGGCAGTCAAGAGCCGCAATTGTGCTGTCTGTAACATCATTTTCAAACTGTTTGGAAGTTCTGACACGGGATGCAAGCGGTACAGCAAGATAGATGAAATGGGAGACTTTCACTTGATGAGTAAGGCATGAGTAGAGGGTGTCAAAGTATATTCTTTCATATTCTTCATTAGTGAAGTCTTCATTGAAATGCCTTATGTTTCGCACGTCTATTTTAAAGTCGATGTCTCCAAAATCAATAAGCTTCCTTATGCTGATGTAGTACAGGAATGTCTCCATGAAATCGTCGTCAGTGCAGTTTTTCGCGACGGTCTCTTTAAGGTTTTCATATGATACCTTTAGATCAGAGGAGACTGATAGAACCATTTTCATATACAGATCAAATAGTTTTATGCCTCCCATCATCCAAAACTTTTCATCAAGAGAATCTGAAAAAATGCTATGAAGCTCTCTCAAGCCTATTTTTTTTGCAAGTTGGAAAAACATATGCAAATTTCCATGAGATTTAAGACTTGAGAAAAGCTTTCTTGAAATAGCTAAGTCATTTTGGGAAACATCAATTTTTCCCGAAAAAAAACCTGTAAGTTTTGTGAACAGATGGCTGTGCTTAGATCTTAGGCATATGTCAAGAAGCGTCAAATAGTCGCTGGTGCTGATATTGTCCAAAACTTCCTTGTATAGGCCAGAAAGGCCAGGAACTCCGCTGCCTTCATCATCTGCCAAATGGATGAGCTTTTTCTCGAGCAGGGCGACATCCCCCAGCAAAAGAAGGGCGAGTATGTGAGAAGGCTTGACTCTAGAGCTGGAATCTATGAAATGCAAGATCATATTCTTAAGGTGTTCATGATTTTTCCCTGAATTGTCCTCTATGCATCTGGCTGCGATTAGAGGATCGCGCTGGCAAATGCCGAATATGAGCTGCATCTCGTGAATGGAGCCAGCTTCGAAAAGACTGTTCGCATAGTTCTTGACTTCTGCGTAGCCTGACCAGGATACGCTCATTCGGTCTATGCGATCCAGCGCTTCCAACACAAGAGGCGGATAAGGCAAGCTATTTGCGAAAAAGCTTTGTTCTTCAATGCGTGCGCAATCTTCATCGGCTAGGTTTTGGTTTCTCCCAGGATGTATTTCAAGCTTTTCAAATGTTTGTTCATAGCCGCCAAGCATTCTTGAAAAAGCTGATATTAAAGATTGATCATGTTCCTTCATCAAGCGGCAGATACTTAATACAAGGCCTTCATTTTCTCTTGAAACATTTATCTTTTCCTGAAGGTGCATAATAAGCTCTCTGCTTAGGCGCCTGTGCTCGGATTTCAAGCAGACCTCCAAAAGCATAAGGAATTCGATATCACCTTCAAGTTTCTCAGCAACATTCTTGTAGACATACCTTAAATAAGAGACGCCTTTGCCTTCGACCATTCCGTCAACGCTGGAGCAAAGAAGGGCTTCAAGGCGGCTGGAATCTCTCAGCGCAAGGAAGACGAGAATTCTGGTTCCAATGAAAATGCTTCTGTGCTCGTCGCAGTATGCAAGCATTGAGTCTCTCATAAGCTCCCACTCAACTTGAGAAGCAACGCAGCTTATAATTCTGGCGGCAAGATGCAGGTCACGCAGGCAGACTCTATATAGAAACTGCTGTTTCTGATCTATGGTTGCCGTTTCTGAAGAGATGAAGTCTTTTATCATTGCTATATCGTCGCGAGATATTCTTTGAAAATCGATTCGATCCAGGATTTTCAGGACAGGAATAAGTTCGTGGCCGTTAACAACCAGCAGCCTAAGCTTGCTGATGAGTTCATCCCTATATTTGCAGCCGTCATCTAAATTTTCAGTGAATGCCTCTATCAAAGCGCTGTCATTGAGTCCTGCGAGCAAGCCCCTGATTTTTTTCAAAGCAGGCTCGTTTTCCTCTTCTCCTTTTATTTTCTTTCCATATAAGCTCAGAAGATCCTCTGCTATGAAATAATGAACAGATCTGAGGCAGGTGTCAAGCAACATCAAGAATTCAGACTCGTCTTTAAGGCTTTGGATTATTGAGGCATAAGCGGATATCAAGCAGGACTTTCCATTTGCCAAAATCCTGTCGCGTTCATTCAGGAATAGTTCGTCCAAGCCTTCCTGGCTTTTCATCCTTATAAAAGAAAGGGCTTGGGAAGCTAAATAATTTTTTTTCTTTTCGTTATATTCGAGAAGCAGGCTTTTCAAAAAATCTTTTTTTTCTTGAGATTCCAGGCTGTCAACAATTTTAGCGGC
Organism: Clostridiales bacterium; assembly: GCA_031269465.1. GTDB lineage: Bacteria > Bacillota > Clostridia > Lachnospirales > WQUN01 > JAISWZ01. The sequence goes on from JAISZB010000282.1 coordinate 4,360, forward strand.
TGTATTGGAATCAAGCCTGCATATTTTCAAAACGAATAGCTTTTTAAGATCCATACTGGAAATTTTCTCTAAAGCTTCTTTTCCAAGCACCCAGTTGGAGCGGGATATATTATTGAAATCAATTTGAGGAAAGAGGTTTATTGAATCTTCAGGATCATTTTCCTGCATATTGAAATCATGCGAGGCGCAAGGATCTGAAACAAATGCATCCGGTTGCAAGACCTTATCCAAGGTGACGGTTTGCAGCAGCTCTTCAGTACACAGAGTTTCGATGTCCGCGCTAATTTCATTTACATCCAGTTTTTCGATGTCTTCGCTTAATGCAAAATCTTCTTCTGCTTCTCCGTATTGATCTAAATGAGAGTCAGCGCAGGAGGCATCAGCTTCAAACGCCGGTTTTGCGTAAGCTTGCGGGTTTTGGGCATATATCCCCGTTATTTTTTCATATGCATTCAAGTCAATCCAGGATGTGGAGCTCATGACTCCTAGTCCGGCTTCTCTAGCCAACTCCTGCAAACCCTTAATTGACATATTCAGTTCAGTAGCCACTTCGCGCAAGCGCTTCTTCTTCAATTGAACTCCCCCTGAAATAACTTGTATATTCTGTCCTTCTCGAGGCGTCGCAATAAATTGCAGCCTTTCGGTTCGAATTGCATGTTTCAATGAAGACAAGCTTCATCTTATAGTGAAGATAAGATTCATCTTATAATGAAGGATTAATAGAATGCGCGCAAACCTGTCAAGAAAGCCTATTATAACCTATTGACTATTATATCACTGGCAAGTTGGTTCGTCCATTGAAAAACGATAGAAAAATGCAGTTATATTGATTTGCGGCCATATGTACCGATTTGAGGCCTGATTGACCACTTTCAAGGCGCGAGCTTATATTGGCATTTCGCACCTTGAAAGTGGTCAATCAGACCTGTAAATAAGAACCTTTGAGTGCGAATCAGCATAGGTTTCGTTAGGATTGATTTACGCTGAATTGCCAGAGGAATACCGATTAGGTTGAAGATGTGGAGATGGAGAAGAATGCTGGGCTAGAGCCATGGCAGCCTTAGCTTGAGCATGTGATTGATTGCGCGGGCACGTTGCCCCAAGCTTTTATGCCATATTGATGTGGATGGGATAGCTCTTAATATATAGCGTCAAAGTTGACAGTCAAGCTCCAAAACAGGTGCGTCTAACTGCAAATCGGTGCAAGGGACTACACGCCAGATGTTTTTGCGCGAAACGTGGAACGCCTCGATAGCAGCGTGCGAAGCCCCAGCAAAAGACAGCCTCTACGCGTCCTGCCCTCACTCTCCAACTTCCGCGAGCGCCATGTGCGATAACGCGTCTATGGGCGGCGAAAGCAACTTGCTTTTCGGATTTTAGGCTAAGCCATTTTGCGTCACGAGAAAATGTCCTAAGAAGAGATTTTGAAAGATAGAAAAAATATTAGAGAATAGCTTATTATTTGTATTGACAACGCAAGCTACTAGCAGTATAATGTAAGCTCAGAAAGGAGATGATTGCTTGGCTACTACTAGCATCACCATCCGCATGGATGAAGAATTGAAAAAACAAGCTGAAACCCTCTTTGATGAAATCGGCATGAACATGACCACAGCTTTTACGATTTTCGCTAAAACCGCTGTCCGCCAACAAAAAATTCCTTTTGAGCTTGCGGTAGACCCGTTTTACTCAGAAGCGAATATGAACCGCTTGCGGCGCGGAATAGCGGCGCTGAATGCCGGAAAAGGAATGGATCATGAGCTTGTCGAGATAGATGATGGATGAAAAAAATATGGTTCGATGAAGCATGGGAAGACTATCTTTACTGGCAGACACAGGATAAAAAATATCTCAAGCGGATAAACAAGCTCCTGCAAGACATTGAGCGGAACGGCTACCAGGGACTTGGTAAGCCAGAACCGTTGAAACATGAATTGCAGGGCTTTTGGAGCGTCAAGATTGACGAGAAAAACAGAATTGTTTTCCGCATTGAGGACGCGAAACTGGAAATCGTTCAATGCGGCTCGCACTACCGCGACAAGTAAAAGAAGCTTCGTCAGGCGGTAAGAAATTGCCGCCTGACGATTGTTGGCAGCCTCATTTCGATTGTCCTTTTCGTGTGGCAAGCATTGTGCGATGGACTCCATTCGCACATTTGCTTGCTGGTGAAATCCACTCCCCCGTAAGCCCCAATGACTTCAATGAAAAATATATGTAAATACTACTTGTTATGACAATCTCTCCATAAGGGGTATTGATAAAATGTTTAAAGCGGAATATCTGGCAGTTTGGGTACTTATACTAATTTGCACTCAATAGTTCTGATTTTGGGTCAGATCATACAAATAGTGCGAAATGCCGATATTGGCATTTCGCACATTGAAGTAGATACTCAAAATCAGCAACAATAGCATTTTGAAGCGCGATGCTTGATGTTGCAACGATAATCAAAGCCATCTCAGCGCATGATTTCCCTCTAATGCATGACCCGCAAAAAGAAGGTTGAAACATGCATTGAATCAATTACTGTTATACTGATTTGCAGCCATATGTACCAGGTAGCTTTATTTGCTTGTCAGCATGCATCAAGCGCAAAAAAGCCTTTCGAGTTTAGTCTGAAATGCTTTTTAGATGAGGATCCTGTAAATGCCCCCGGGGATGGAGTGAAAACTGGCAGCCTTTTCACTCACAGAGGAGGCGGCTTTCAAAGGGCATTGCGTATCTGGGCGGTTTCATTTGCAAATCAGTAGAGATTGCGTACACCGCCCCTTTGAAGGCCAAGCCGCTCTTTTAGACATTCGTTGCGGCAAATCGTTCGCCTGCCTGCAATAGCCCTGAGAGCACCCGATCAAGCGCAACCGTTATCCTTACTCTACAGCCGCTTTATCATGACTTAAGCGCATATCAATATCAGGCCTGAACTGAAGGAATGATGGTCCACTTAATTATATTGCAGTCAGCAAAAACACTGTTAAAAAATTATGCGCTTGAATATGGATTTTGGATTTTTTATAATAAGCCTAATGAGTAGCATACAAGTCTTGAAGCTGACTATATATTGGCATTTAGTTGAACTTTGAATAAGACGTGCATTGAAGGATTAGTCAAAGCTGACCTATACTCAAATTAAGAAACTAATATAAAATCCTTTTCTTAACTGAAGCAAATTTGTTTATAGTGGGACTTCTCAAATCGGTTAATTGAATTTTTGACTTTCTCCTAACTTAATGTCGTTAACGTTCATTTAGAGTTGATTTCAATGAGATCGCTATGCCTATTTGCAGGCCAATGCGCCTTTTTGGAGCTTGACTGTCCTCTGGCGCTGATATTCTTAAATCTGGAGAGTTAAAAGTTCTCACAGTTGATCCTCCAAAAGCCTTGATTAAAGGCTTTTTCATTTTGCATCAAATAGAAGTCTGGAAAACTAAAAACGGCGTAATATCAATATTTATCTCGATCTGGATTCGAGAACTTTCAACTCTTCAGTTAAACGCGTAATTCAGAGCTTTCAAGGTGCGATTGATATCGGCATTTCGCACTCGCTGTACAGTCGAGCTAAAATAGGATCAGTATGGCTCTTAAGGCGCTTCGAACGAATTGAAATTCGGAACCTCGCCTCCTCCGCCAAAATCGAAGGAGCCATGTCCCCTATCCATGGCGCTGATTTTTTCCATCTCTTCATTCGTTAATTCAAAATTAAAATTTGAGATGTTTTCTAGGATGTGTTCAGGATTGGTTGAGCCGGGTATGGCGATGTTGCCTATCTGGAGATGCCATCTTAAAACTACTTGCGCCGGGTTTACATCATGCGCCTCAGCAATTTCAACAATCGTCGGCTCACTGAACATCGCTTGGGTTTGGCCTCGTCCTCCAAGCGGAAACCAAGCATTAATCACAGTTCCGTATTGCTTGGCATATTCCCTCATCTCGGTTTGATGAAACCACGGATTTGATTCGACCTGCAAAACTGCAGGCGTAATGTCCGCTACCTCCATGATTTCCGCGAAACTCTCTTCATTGAAGTTAGAAAGGCCAATTGACCGTACTTTACCTGCGGCCACTGCAGCCTCCATGCCTTGATATCCCGCTATATAATCGCCGAACGGCTGATGAAGCAACAGCAGATCAATATATTCCAATCCCAGCCGTTCAAGCGTCTCGTCGACAGCCCCGTCGACATCTTCATAGTCAGTCGGCCACAGCTTTGTTGTGACGAATATTTCTTCTCTGGCTACGCCAGCTCTTGCTATCCCAGCTCCGACGCCTTCCTCGTTATTATATGCATTGGCCGTGTCAATCAGCTTATAGCCGTAAGAAAGCGCATGATAAACGGAATTTTCCGCCTGCTCCGGTGTTAAGGTAAACATTCCGATTCCGACAATGGGCATTTCCACTCCATTGTTCAGTGCAACCGATCTGCTTTTAAAATCAAATGAAGCGTCTGCGTTTTCGGCTTTTATGATGGTGACAGTTTGAGTTCTTCCTACCCAGCCAACCGCATATCCGAAACTTTCCGCAATGAACCGTATTGGAAGCATTGTTCTATTGTTGATTATTACAGGCTCCACATCTAGAACTACTGATTCATTATTCAACAGTGCTGATGCGTTTCCGATTGTAAGGCTTATATCGCTATCGCCGCACTTAAGGACTGCTGTTTGCGTATCATCGCTCCATGAAACGCTGCCTCCCATGGCTTCAACCACTGCCCTTACGGGAAGAAGCGTACGGTCGCGGACAATAGAAGGCGCTGTTTGCGCACTGTCGGAATCTATTGAGCGTTTTTCGCCGTCAACCGTCATAACAGAGCTGCCTATCTGCATAATGATTTTTTTCGCCCCTGAGCCTTGCTCTTCATTTGCAGCTAATGCGCATAAAGAAAAAATCAAGCTATATGCTGCACTTAATAATGCTAATGCATACTTTTTCATAATTGAGTCCTTTCTGTTTGTTTTTTGGCGATTATTATTTAAGCCTATATCGAAGAAGTTAGGAAGTTAGCAAGTTGCTCCGATAAGGGAGAATACTTAACTGAAAGCCTTGATCCTGCTCCAGACAAACTCTGAATTGAAAAGCTTGTCCATAAACCGATCGCTGCATTTCCAACATGAAATGCAACCCCCCGCAGTATTGAGTCCAATCCCGAAGATTTCCGCATCAATTCCCTTTGCCTCCAAGGTTTTCGCGAGCTCTTGCAAGGCTGCGCATGTGTTGCCCTCCTTATGCGGGCTGTCGTTTGCTAGCGCTGCCATTATTTTGTTTGCATCACTTAACGAGATATGGTTTTATCAAAACTTAATGCGCTCCAGAACCAACACAGTCCGCTATAGGTGTATTCCATAGAGGCAATTCCGTCGTGGGAATACCCTTCCTTGACGTGATAGGCGAAATTCCCGTTCCGCTCATTGCCGTGCTCAGTGAAATACGGGGAATTTCGCATCAATTCCACTCTTTCTTCATCATATGGGTAGGCAAAATCCTCCGTCCCGGTGATGACCCACACAAAATAGTCGCTTTGGTCGTGATCTTCAGCAGCAGCAAAGATGTTTTCCTCGTCAAGCGTCGTCCCGCAACTCATGGGCAGAAAATACCGGAAATAATACAAACCGTGCTGAAAGGTGCGCCAAGTCGCCACTGATCCCATGGAGAATCCGCCGAAGCCCCGGTGGTCGCGGGAGTCCATCAAATCTTCCGGAGAAGTGCTTTCAGCATAAGATGAATACGCGCTTTCCACTGCAGGAATTAGGTCATTCAAGAGTTCATTGCGGTAATTCCTGTTCAATTCAAGAGCTAGGCTGAAGCTCGCGCTGTCCCTCGGACTTGTGTTGTTGTAGGTGGGGCATACGATTATAAGCGGATCAAAATCGCCTGTTGCAACCGCATTGTCAATGACATTTTTGAAAGCGGAGGGATTGCCGGGCGTTCCGAGCGTTGTCGCCTCATTGCCCCAGCCGCCGTGCATCAGATAAAACACATTGTACCGCTCTTCCTCGCTGTAGCAGTATGGGAGATAAACAATGGCTCGTTTTTTCAGCTTCTGCGTTTTCTGCTCATACGTTTTGGATTCATAAGTGTCATAATTCAGCTCAACAAGCATGCCCTGCCGCTTAGCCGGAGAATAGTATTCTTCTGATATAATCTTCAATTCCTGTGGGACAGGGCGTGCTTCCATGCCGTTTGCATCCGAGGCTTCTTTGCTGCCTGCAGCATCCGCCGCTTTATCATCCACGAAAGTTTCAGAGGATGCTTCTTGCCTTGCCGCACGATTACCGGCTGATGCGGCGGCTGGATTCCCGCAGGCGCTTAAGGGTGCGGCGATTGCTGAAATCACAATAATGATTGTCGCTGCTGTTCTTTTCATATTGCATTTCCCCAGACTATAGCAGTTTGACAAATTCGAAGGCTTGCTTAAGCCGCCGCCGCGGAGATCAAGGATGGGCGCTCGGATTTCCTCGAGGATCGCAACGCTGCGTCGTCGACGCTCTTGAAGTTGCTTGAGGGGGAGGTTGAGGCCGGCGCGCTCGGCAAAGGCGAGCTTGATTTTAAAGGGGTTGCGGCGGTTCATCGCAGCCTGCGGCGTCTTCCTTGAAGAAATAAGGCGCATTTCGCGCGATGGAAAAGAAAATGGCGGATCAGGGAAGGGTGGCGCGGCGAAAGCCAACATATCGGGCGCATACGACTCCAGGACCGACGCGAACTGCGTCGCGGCGATCACTATTTTGGAGCTTGACTTACACTTTAAAGGTGTGAAATGCCGATATCGGCATTCCGCACTCGCTGTACAGCCAAGCTCCAAAATATGCAGTTTCATATGCAAATCAGTATACCTGTTTTTTAACAATCAAACCTTGACTGCAAATCGGCACGTCTTCAAAATGGGTATAAGACACCGCTCTAGACACACGCGGCGAGCCGTCGAGAATTTGAGCTTCCGCTTGCATTAAGACGATTGCGGGCTTCGCTGCATCATCGCCGTCATAAGACGCTGCACCGCATGAGCGGGGATACGCCCCCATTCCCGCCCTTGCCGAACTCGCCCGGATCAATGGCAGTCCGCATCGAAGTTCAGTGCGCCGGTGTTTTGAGCATGAACGGATTGCCGCCGTTATATTCCCGCAGGCAACGCCAGTAAAGAAGGAATAGCCTGAACTCGCCGGAAGTGAGACTGCTGGCAACAGCTTGCGCTTCCGTGCATTATCAAGCAGCGCATGTCTGCCAGAATCAAGCGGCGCAACGCTTTTATTCA
>JAISZB010000292.1 GCA_031269465.1 Clostridiales bacterium
CTGCCTTCCATATTTTTGCCGATTTTAGCGGAAATAAAACTTTAAATAAGTGATGGTTTCATCCTTAGTGGTGAAGCGAAGCTTCATAGTAGTTTATATGAAAAGCAGTATAGTTGGAAAGCATCCTGAATAGAAGGCTCTCATGGCTCATTATTGAAAAGCTTTTGAATCTCCGCCTGATAGCTATTCTGAGGCGCGACGAATGCAGATATTTTAAGGTTTGTAGCAAAACGCTGAAAATCAGGTCACAAAATCTTAACTTTACGATGCTTAAGTATATTTGAGGTTTTTGCTTCCTATAAAGAGGTGATTTCCAAAGCAATCAGTATGTATCGATGGATCATTGTAAAATGAAATGCAGCGGATGCAGCCCGCTTGAAGAACCATAAGGAGACGCTGCATCATTGAATTTGTTAAAAAGCAACGAAAGGGACGCTCCCTATGGATCAATAGCGCTCAAGATCGCAGTGGAATGCGCCGTTTATTTTGCTACCTCCGATCAAGCTCCGAGAAGGGGGACAGCGAGCGACGTAGCGGGCTTGGGTGCCGCTTCGCGGAAAAAGGGAGAAGCGCGGGCGGCACGGCGCCTTCGCCTCCGCCCGGCGCCTTCGCCTCCGCCCGGCTCCTTCACCATCGGCTTGCGCAGGCCTGGGGAAAGGCAAAACATCCCTATGGCAGCTGTTGCATTTGATATTGCAATTTATAGCAATATTTTGGAGGGCAAGGAGCTGCCCGTTTCTCTTAAGGATATTTCAAGCAAGCCAAGCGAAGACATTGAGGGCATTGTAAAGTGGTTTGGCATATCCAAAATGATCGATTCTTCATTCATTACTACTACGCCATTTTTGAGGGAAGCAACATCACCTTATGTAAAGCTGTTTTTTACAGACATTGGATTCCTTAGATACATGATCAGCAAAACCGCTGGTTTTGTCCTGGAGAGTGATGCTAGAGGTTTTTTGGCGGAAAACTTTGTGTTTTTGGCGTTGCGGGATTTGAAGCATCTGTTCAGCGATAAAAGCGTATGGAAATATAACTCCAAAGGTTTAAATGGAATCTATGAAGAATCTGACTTTATAAAATTCGCTTTAGGCGGACGCAAACGCATATTGATTGAAGTGAAAGACAAAAGGGGAGCAACTCCCACAGCTGACAAAGTTCTTGCTCGTGGAGAAGCCGATTACATCGTCAAAATTGCGGATGCTGAAGCTAAGATCGGTGACACCAGCGCTGTTTTGCCCTTTTATGCCATGGATAGGCTAGCTGCGATTGTGGAGATGCTTGAAGCGGGCAAAATAGGCTTAAAAACACGTAGAATAGAATTCTTTGATTATTGCCTGGAAGAGTCAGCACTTCCTGATGAAGAACTATAAACCACGAATCTGCCAGGTACCGGGTTTTAAATTACTCATCGCACTTTGGCTGAATGGACAATATCAAACTGCTGCAATTCAACGTCTTACACAGGCTGTTCATCATTGAGAGCTTTTAAATATTGCACAATCCATTTTTGCCAGACTTCTAAAAAATCGAACATTTCTTCATGAGGAGAGAATGCAATAACCCACTGAACATCAATCCATGCTTGGTGGAGATAAATTAAGCAAACTTCATTCAGCCCTATAAGGGCATAAGTACAGCGTTGCCTAAAGGCATGGAAGAACCAGCGCTATCGCGCCTAAAAGGCGAAAGGCGCAACATGCCGCTAGCGCGCCTTTTAGGCTGGCGTCGCAAGTCCAGCGCTGGCTGTCTCTAGAAGAGGCTTTCTTTTCCTGTTCTCGCCGCCACTCTCCTGATCCTTGATGCATTTCCTAGCGTGAGTTTCATGCTTTTTTGAAAAAAGCGCAACTGTTCAGACGACTCTATTTACATTGCTCTAAATGAGCGGTTACATAAATGACATGCAGATTCACAAAGAGCTTTAGTCATACATTTCATGCGCCGCGCGAGGGCCGCCGAAAAAAAGCTGAAGTCCAAAGAGAGAAGCGCGCGGCGGAAGCTTGCGGAGGAAAACAAGACCGCCGCAGCATCGCAGATCCCGGAAAGGCGGCGGAGGCGTCCGGGGACAAGCAGGCCTGCGAGCTGGTCAAGCCTCATGCGGCTTGCTGGATCCAAATGGCTGCCTTGAATTGAGATATTGCAAGATCGCTCTGGTGTTCTTCCCAGCGCTCTCGCATCTATAAATATATCCATTTATCCTAAAGGACTCGGCACTGGCTTCCGGGTGCATCTAAAAACAAGCCGTTTGGAATGTTGCGTCAAGGACTATTTACGGCGCTGAAAAATCTATCTAATCAAATCTAATAACACTTGACAATGTACACCCATTGGGCGTATAATATGTATATATCGAATTGGAGGCGTTCAATATGGCAGAAACGAGATTAAGCGTTCGCGTAGACAATACGACCAAGAGGAACGCAGAAACGGTGTTTAATGCGCTCGGAATGAATCTGAGTACAGGTATCAATATTTACCTGACTCGCGTCGCGCAGAGCAGGTCGATTCCATTTGCGCTCGAACTCGACAGCGACGACCCGCAAGATGCTCTTATGCGCAGCGCCGTCAAGTTGAAACTGAATAACGCCTTTGAAGCCGGAGCGCCTATAGCGTTGTTTGATGACGAACAGAATCGGCCGTATCTTGAATACCCGGACGGCAGGAGGGTCTATGAACTTGACTGACGCACCGAAGATTTTAGTGTTTGCGGGACCGAACGGCTCCGGCAAAAGCTCTGTAGCTTCGGTGTGGCAAACAATCGGATTGTACATCAACGCCGATGACATCAAGGCTAAGCGCGGTTCGACCGACATTGAAGCGGCGTAAGAAGCGCAACGGCTGCGTGAGCACTGCATTGCCGAACGCCGTTCGTTTACGTTCGAGACCGTCCTTTCAACCGACCGCAACATTGATTTGATTGCGAGAGCAAAGGCGGCAGGGTTCCACATTGAGGGCGTGTTTATTCTGACGGCAAACGCGGAGTTAAACGTGTTCCGTGTTCGGAGTCGCGTACTGAATGGCGGTCACAGCGTCCCTCCTGATAAGATTCGCGGCCGGTACGCGAAATCACTCGCCAATATCCCGCGATTGCTCTCGTTGTGTGATGTATTCCGCATAGTGGATAACACGCGCGAGCCGGAGACGGTCTTCGTCAAGGACTCCGCCGGAACGCAAATCCGAGCTAGCCGCTACTGGTCGGGTTCGGCAATCGAGAAACTGACAAGCGGGGAATAATGAAACTCATTTGCTTATAGGTAAAGGCGCGGGATAAACCCCGCGCTTTTTTTTCAAAATATTTTTCTCGAAGTGAAGCCTCGTGGAGTTGTTCCTGTCTTTATGGGTGAAGGCGCCTAAGCAAGACGAAAGGAGCCAAAGAATGAACGGCGCGGAAATCATTGAGCGATTCTGGGGACGCTCGGAATCTGCGATAAACGTGGTCAGGGAAAATCTTCAACTTGCTATGATTCGACAAAGGCTGGCTATTAGCAAGCTCTAAAGCTCCATGGAATTTGCTTGGATCGAGGAGGGTGAGCAAAATTCGTTGTTAAATTCCATAAAATCATTCTTTACGCATGCCAAGTAATTAAGGCCGAGAATGGATTTTCATTTTTCGAAGCCACAAACCGTGAAATATGCCACTAAAACCTCTTTTTTAAGCTCCGCAAACGGCGCAGTTTCGAGCTTAAGTGCATTTTTCACAAGAGTGAAATTTGCCCTCTCTTGAAATCAGCCAAGAATGGCTCAATGGCTGGTTTCAGGGCATTTTTCAACGCTCTGATAAAATGCCCCAGTTTTTTGGAATTTGCCCCTGTCCATGAAAAGCAGGTTCCTAAAACCCATGGCGATTTCGCATATTAATTGTGAATTATTACGCAATTTCTTCCCGAACCCCAGTTTTATTTTGTGACATTGCTCCGCTAAGCGTCTTAACAATCTCTCTTTCCGCAACCATCCAGCGCATGTCGGTAGCGTCCAAGGCTGGAGCTTGTCTTTGGCGGGTTACGGGGTGGGCATGCCAGGTGAACCCTCTCAGCCGCGCACGTGCATAGCACCGCCAGATTGCGTTTCCCTAAAGCGCCCCTCACAGCGCAAGCCAGCATTCCACTGCTGGCACTTGTCGCGAATAAACAGCCCTCAAAAACCATGCGAAGGCTGCCCGTCTCGAGGCGATGCCGGGGTTGCAAAGGCTTTGCCGAAACTGAAAATGGATATCCTCAAGAAATGGCTTAGGCGCGCTTCGGCTCACCCCGCTCCGGAAATTGCGCCGATGTGCTCCGGGCTGGCGGCGTTGCGCAGGATGCCTCATAGAGCCTCTAGTGCTGTCGCTCTTAATTGCGCTATATGATTTTAGCTTGTGAAATCCGCAATTATAGCCAAATAGGAGAGTAGCGCATTTAAGACTGTCTTCAGTAGAATGCGTCCAGGAGCGCTGCTTTGATCGTCGGCTTAATTTACGGCTATACCGCTTTTCATCAAATGTTCCTTTTTTGGAGCTTGACTGTCCATTGAGTGGGGCGATTGATATCGGCATTTTGCACTCACTGTATAATCAACAAAAAAAGGCAGATCAGGGTTTTGTTTTGAAAAAATATTCACTAAATGGGAGCAGGAATGCTAAAACTTTTCAGATTCTTTGGCAGGCATCGGGGCGCACTGGCCCCTTGTTTGAAAAAGGGCTTTTTTTGAGAGCCGAAGTTGCGTCAGGCGACGAGCGCCCTGCGGATGATCGCCTTGGACGACGCGCACGCGCTGAGAAGCCTGAAAAAGCCCTGGCCTTTGAATTTCCTTCGGTTGAAGAGATAGCAGAATTCATTTAAATATCTTTGGAAATACTTGTCTCCGAGGCTGTGGAAGGCTCCGTTGACGGACGCCTTTTAATTGGTTGTTGCGGCATGCAGCAATTTTAGCTATCTGGATGCTCTATTATGTCATACTTTATTTGTTCAACTTTGAACAGGCCCTCAAGTTTCTTATAAGGGCTGAGGCATCGCTTTTTTATAGTCGAGCCTGGAGCGACGCCGCCGACGGCGAATTTTCGCGGATCCTCGCCTGAAACGCCGGTTGCGGCCTCGAGCCTGGCATATTGGGGATGATCAAGGGCGTCAAGCGAAAGCGCGGCCAAAGCCGGGGTTTTCGTCGCGCCTCCGCCTCGCTTGCCGCCTTTTTCGGAAGCGCCGAAATAGGCCTCGTCCATTTCGACATTTCCTGACAGAAGATATTTTTTATCGCGGCTCGGCATTCTCTCTCGGATTTTATGCATCATCAGCCACGCCGTCGAATGCGAGACTCCGACATCCTTCGACGGCTGAAGAGCGGCGCATATCGCGGAAAACGCTTGGGCGGCGGGGTGCGCGTCTTTTCGAATATCGCGCCCGCCGTCGCCCAAGCCTGGCGTCCGCTGGCGGAGCATTCATAAAGCGGATGCCTCCAGGTGGAAATAGTATAATAATGCTTTCCGCCGCAGCGCGGGCATGCGAACCCCTCCGGCGATTTTTCCTAAGAGCCAAGACGCAAAATATGCGAATTTTGGGGCAATTTCTTTCCCGGCAAACATCATCATAATATACTGATTTGCATTGAAAAGTGGTAGATTTGACTGCAAATCAGCATAGTTGCGCTCAGTGTAAAGCCCGTGTCTGATATCATACCCGGATTGCAAGCGTTTGCGGTTATCCCTTTCCCGAAGGACATCATTTTTCCCGACAGTTCATAGGCCGATTTTCTCTCTGGCGCCGCGCCTCAACCCGAGGCATAACCCAACCCATTCCGGCGAAAAGGCCGCCCATCAGCCGGCGCCGCCATGGCTGGCGCATCCTGGAACGCCATTTCAATGACTGGAGAAAAGGGAGGCGCAGCAAGTGGCAATCCCATGCCATGAACTGCAGCCCCCCTACGTTTTCGCAATGATCTCTCCAGTCCGGGAAATGTCATACCCCCCGATTCCCCTGACCTGATCCAGAAATGACTTGGAAGTGAGGATCTCAAGCACAGCCTCCAGGCAGCCTTTGGGGGCTGAGTCCGGAATGACCAAGTCCAGGCGTTCCTGCTGAATGGATATGAAGTCGATGTTCTCAACCTGCCTGGCGCTCTTCTGGTTGCCGACCGCGGCGTCAGCCTCCCCCCTCGATACGGCGCTTGCCACTGCCATGTGCGACGTGTCGAATTTTTCATACCCTTTGATGTCTCTTCGGGATATTCCCCGCTTCTTCAGCGACTCATCAATTAGAACGCGGACTCCGCAGCCGATCTCGCGGTTTTGCATCGTCACCTCCGGCCGGGTCAGATCCTCCCACCCCTTGATGCCCTTCGGGTTTCCTTTGGCGACGTAGAACCCCAGGGTGCGGTATGCGAGGTTGACAAGGGTGTAGGAAACGCCAGGCAGCAGGTGCCGGACGTAGCCGACGTTGTACTCGTCTGCCTCCCCGTCCCACAAATGGACGGAGGATATGGTCGCCTTGCCGTAGTACAGCTCCAGCAAGCCGCTGTAGCTCCCCACATATGATCGCAGCGCCCTGAAGCCGTAAGGGGCCCGCAGCAGGCACTGCGTCAGGAGATCAAGAAGCATGTCCTGCCCGCAGATGATGATGTCGCCTTCCGGCTTGAGCGCGGGCGGAGGCGCTGGCGCGGGGGAAGCGTCAGGGGTGTGCAGCGCCCCCATCAGCCTCCCTGATGCGTCAGTGCGGGACTTGTTCTTGTAGTTTTCGATGTCCTGCAGATCAATGCGAACCTTCCGTCCTATCCTGTAAGAGGCCAATTCATTTCTCCGAATCAGTTCATACACGGTGTTCTTGGATATCTTGAGCATATTCGCCACATCTTGCACAGACAAGGGCCTGTTTTGCTCCATTGAATCCCCTCCTTTCCGACGGCGGAGCCAGGTTGCCAAAACACGCATGTTCAACACATTGATAATACCATTTTAAGAGCTGGTTGTCAAGTACTTATGCACATATTCTTGTATAGAATGATATTAAATGGTACGTTGTTGAGTAAAATGAGAGGATAGAGATGAATATTGCCTTTGAAAAGACTGCATACTGATGAAATTCATATTATTTAGCAAAAGCTCTTGACAATTCGTATAATGAGACTTACAATAAAAATACAGAATGGTATGAAACAGCATTGTTTGTTTGATTATAAATCCTGTTTCGCCCAAACTGATTGCAAGAGGAGGAAACAAGATGAGGCAAGTCGCCATATACGGCAAAGGCGGGATCGGCAAGTCGACAACCACTCAGAATCTGACATCGGGCTTGGCGGAGCTGGGAAAGCAGGTCATGGTCGTGGGCTGCGATCCCAAAGCCGACTCCACCCGGCTGATCCTCGGAGGGCTTGCGCAGAAGAGCGTTCTCGCAACCCTTCGGGACGAGGGGGAGGACATTGAGCTTGACTCCATTCTGCGCGAGGGATTCGGTGGGATCCGGTGTGTTGAGTCCGGGGGGCCCGAGCCGGGCGTCGGATGCGCGGGGAGGGGCATCATCACCTCCATTGAGATGCTTGAGAAGCTGGGCGCGTACACCGAGGATCTGGACTACGTGTTCTATGACGTCCTGGGGGATGTGGTGTGCGGAGGATTCGCAATGCCCATCCGCGAAGGCAAGGCCCGCGAGATCTACATTGTCTGCTCCGGCGAGATGATGGCCCTCTACGCCGCCAACAACATTTGCAAGGGGATCAAGAAGTACGCCAATTCCGGGGGAGTGAGGCTGGGAGGCCTCATCTGCAACTCGCGCAACGTTGACGGGGAGGCGGATTTGGTGCAGGCGGTGGCGGAGGAGATCGGAACGCAGCTGATCCACTTCGTGCCGCGCGACAATGTGGTGCAGCGGGCCGAGATAAACAAGCAGACAGTTATCCAGTACGAGCCTGGCGCCGGCCAGGCGGACGAATACAGGACGCTTGCGAACAAGATAGACGGGAACGACATGTTCATCATTCCCAAGCCGATGGCGCAGGATAAGCTGGAAGCCCTCCTGATGGAGCATGGCCTTATGAGCTAGGGAAGGATTCGGTGGATATGCTGATTTTCATTGAAATTTAACTTAAAAGGAGCATTTAATGAAAATCGGTAAGCTGGAGCGGGATTCCGCCGCTCATGGCGGTTTCAAAGCTCAAGGCGTGGACGGCCCCAGAGGGCCAGCCAGCCTGTTGGCAAACGCGAAAGCTTTCACCGATCCAAAGGAAAATCATTTGATTCTACGCAAAACCGCTGGGAGGCGATGGGCAATGGTCATGGTGAGGGCTGTCGTACGTCCTGAGAAAGCGATGGATGTGCTGGCCGATTTGGCCGCCGCGGGCTTTCCGTCCGCAACGAAGTTCGATGTTTTCGGGCGCGGCAAGCAGAAGGGCGTTGTAGTGGGGGACGTCTACTACGATGAGATTCCGAAGGAAATGATATTTTGCGTGGTTCATGACGAGGACAAGGAGGCTGTTGTCCAGACGATCCTGTCGGCGGCCCGGTCCACTCCAAACGGCGCATACGGCGACGGCAAGATATTCGTGCACAAGGTAGCCGAGGCGTACACGATAAGCTCCCGGAAAGCGGAGCTGTAGGAGGTGGGCGCATGAGGGAGATCATCGCCATCATCAGGATGGGCAATGTGGGCAAGACGAAGGCGGCGCTTGAGAAGGCTGGATTTCCAGGACTCACTTGCCGCAAGGTCCTGGGACGGGGCAAGAAGGCCGCCGATTACGTTATGGCGTCAGGAAAGCCCGTGCTGAACGAAAACGGCGCTTTGAGCGGAGAGCTGGTTTCATTGGCGGCGCGCGTGGGGCAGATCCACACGCTGATGCCAAAGAGGCTCTTCACCATAATTGTCAGGGATGAGGACTCCAAGAGGGCCGTCGATGCCATCCTTGACGCGAACAGCACAGGAAAAGCCGGGGACGGTAAGATTTTTGTGATTGAAATAGATGAGGTGGTAGCCATCCGAACTCTGGAGCGGGGAGAGGGAGCTGTATGAGGAATCAAGAAAGGGGGGGCGCCTGCCATGCCCATGGCGTTGCTAGAAGCTGACGTAAAGATTCCTGAAAGGAAAAAGCACGTGTACATCAAACAGCCGGGCGAGGATACGAAGCAGTACCTTCCGGCATCAAACATCACAACCATACCCGGCTCCCTGTCCGAGCGGGGCTGCAGCTACTGCGGCGCCAAGCTGGTCATAGGGGGGGTGCTGAAGGACACGATCCAAATCATCCACGGGCCTGTCGGCTGCTCCTACAACACCTGGCACACCAAGAGGTATCCGAGCGACGCAGACAACTTCCAGATCAAATACGCATGGTCCACGGACATGAAGGAGTCCAATGTCGTGTTCGGGGGGGAGGCCCGGCTCAAGAAGTCAATGCTCGAGGCGTTCGCCGCCTTTCCGGACAAGAGGCGGATGATGGTCTACACCACCTGCGCCACCGCCCTGATCGGGGACGACATCAAAGCTGTGGCCAAAGAGGTGCAGGATGAGCTTGGGGATGTGGACATATTTTGCGTGGAGTGCCCAGGGTTCGCTGGAGTCAGCCAATCCAAGGGACACCATGTGTTCAACATCGACTGGGTCAACCAGAAGGTGGGGACGGTCGAGCCCGACATCACAAGCGACTTCACCATCAACATCATCGGGGACTACAACATCCAGGGAGACGCTTACGTGCTGCAACGCTACATGGACGAAATCGGAGTCCAGGTCATAGCCCATTTCACGGGAAACGGCACATACGACGCCTGCCGCTCAATGCACAGGGCGAAGCTCTCCATCACAAACTGCGCCCGCTCAGCCGGATACATAGCCAACGAGCTGCAGAAGCAATACGGGATCC
Source organism: Clostridiales bacterium (assembly GCA_031269465.1). GTDB lineage: Bacteria > Bacillota > Clostridia > Lachnospirales > WQUN01 > JAISWZ01. The sequence goes on from JAISZB010000292.1 coordinate 9,817, forward strand.
CCCGCATGGATGTGGACACCTGGGGATTCGACTATGTGAAGGAGAGCTTGAGGAAGATAGGGGCTTTCTTCAATATAGAAGACAGGGTGGAGGCGCTTATCGAGCGCGAGGTCGCAGTCCATGGACCGAGGCTCGATGGGTTCAAGGCGGGATTAGCAGGCAAGAAGGTGGCCATCTGGACAGGCGGCCCGCGCCTGTGGCATTGGACAAAGGCGCTTGAGGATGATCTGGGCATGGAGGTCGTCGCCATGGCCTCCAAGTTCGGGCACCAGGAGGATTTCGAGAAGGTCATAGCCCGGGGGCGCGTGGGCACCGTCTATATAGACGACGGCAACGAGCTGGAGTTCTTCGAGGTCATAGACATGGTGAAGCCAGATGTCATCTTTACCGGCCCCAGGGTTGGAGAACTTGTGAAAAAGGTGCACATCCCCTACATCAACGGCCACGCCTACCACAACGGCCCTTACATGGGCTTTGAAGGGGCCGTCAACATGGCAAGGGACATGTCCAACGCAATCCATTCCAATCTGTTCAAGCTGGCGAAGCGGGACATCTCCAAGGGGGGCTTTTGATGGAGGACAGGATCGGCCTTGTCTACTCCTTTGTGATGGAGCGGTGCCTGTGGCAGTTCTTCTCCCGCAACTGGGACAGGGAGGAGAACATCAGACGCATCATGGGGGATGTGGCCAAGATCCAAAGCGGCCAAGAGGTTGACCGGAGCACTAACATTGCGAACTCCCATTACGCTGACGCGAAAATCCTAGCATCTCAGCTTTCCCAAAGATTCGATTGGTTTGACGGCCTGTCATGGGCAAAGGTAAATGAAATTTGCGATGGCGTAATAGAGAAGCTGATGGACATCGCAGTTGTGAACTCGCTCAACGCCGAGCGCAACGAATCAAAATACTAGGGGGCATCCAGACATGGCGACACTTGTGAAAGACAAACCCCGCACCGGCTGCATAAATCCCATCTTCAACTGCCAGCCCTGCGGCGCGCAGTTCGCCGCCATAGGGATAAGAGACACCATCGCGCTGGTGCATGGAGGCCAGGGCTGCTGCACCTTCGTCAGGCTGATGTTCGCGCAGCATTTCAAGGAGAACTTCGACATCGCCTCATCGTCCCTGCATGAGGACGCGGCTGTGTTCGGGGGAACCAAGAGGGTCATTGACGGAGTGAAAAATCTTGTCCTGCGCTATCCCGACCTCAAGCTCATACCAATCATAACCACCTGTTCCACCGAAACCATAGGCGACGACATAGAAGCCTGCATTGTCGAGCTAGACGCTTGGCTTAAGGAAAACCATCCAAGCCGCGGCATAAGGGTCATCCCAATCCACACCCCCAGCTACAAGGGATCCCAGGCGATGGGGTACAACGCGGCCATGGAGCAGATTGTCAGGGCTCTGGCCAAGCGCGGGGAACCCAGCAAAAAGGTGAATGTGTTCACAGGATGGGTCAATCCCGGGGATGTGACTGAGCTGAAGCATCTCTTCTCAGAAATGGGAATCCCGGCCAATATACTTATGGACACCGAGACCTTCGCATCGGGCATCATGCCCGACAAATCCAGTTTCGCATACGGAGACACCACAGTCTCTGATTTGGCGAACACCGCCAACGCCTTCGCGTCCGTCGCGCCCTGCGCCTATGAGGGAGGGCTTGCCGCCAAGTACCTTGAAAGCGAATTCAGGGTTCCATCCATGGTGGGCGTGACTCCAATAGGAATAGAGAACACCGACAAGTTCCTGAGGCAGCTCTCCGACCTGACAGGGCGGCGCATCCCCCGCTCCCTGGTTGAAGAGAGGGCGCGCGCCATTGACTCCATCGTCGATCTGGGGCACATGTTCCTGGCTGGAAAGAGGGTCGCAATCTACGGAGATCCCGATCTTGTGATAGGGCTCGCTGATTATTGCATCGAGCTTGGAATGGAGCCGGTTCTTCTTCTGATGGGCGATGACCTCAAAGGATACAAAAAGGACACAAGGATTGCTGAGCTCGGAAAGAAGGCGGTCGGCTTCGAGATGGAGGTCATATTAAACGCCGATTTGTGGGAGCTTGAAAGGCGCTTGAGAGACGGGATGAAGCTTGATCTCATCTTGGGGCATTCAAAAGGCCGCTTCATAGCTATAGACTATCAGGTTCCCATGGTGAGGGTCGGATTTCCCGTCTTTGACAGGGCTGGGATGTGGAAAAACCCCATATTCGGATACCACGGCGCTGAATGGCTTGCGGAGGCCATAGCTAACGAATTCTTCGCGCACATGGAATTTAAAAAAGACAGGGAATGGATCTTGAATGTTTGGTAGCTAAGCCGGAGCGAACCGGCCGCTTTGGACTTGGCCCGCTCCAAAAACCAGCGGATCCGCGGCGGTGCTTGCCTTTGGCGGAGATAAGCCGAGAGGGGGACATGTATGAGGTTTGCTGAGAGCATCGTATTTTCCGGAAGATTAAGCACCCTTTACCAGTTGGCAAAGGAGAAGAAGATAGATACGGCCCTTCAAGGAAGCCACACCCGTCCCTGCAAATTCTGGACGGCAATGAAGATCCTTTCCGGGATGGAGCGTACAATCGTCATCGCGCACGGCCCCTCCGGGTGCGCTTACGGCGTGAAGCAGGCCTACAAGCTGATCAACTGCCGAAACAGCGGGACACCCTATGAAGCGGTGCTGACAACGAGCGTCAACGAGAAAACCATCATCTACGGAGGAGAAAAGGAGCTCCGGGAAGCGCTTCTCGAAGTTGACCGCAAGTACCGCCCGGATGTGATAGTGGTGGCAACCAGCTGCGCGACCGGAATCATAGGAGACAATGTGGATGCTGTCGTTGAGGGGGCCAGGGCGCAAATAGGAGCGAAGCTTCTTCCAATCCACTGCGAGGGTTTCGCTGGGGAGTACCGCTCCGGCTTCGACCTCGTTTTCGGCGAGCTCGCAAAGCTCATGGATCCCCCAACGGAAGAAAGCCGCAAAGCCCTTTCCAGGTCAGTGAACATCATCGGATCCAAGATGGGGCCTGAGCGCACTGAAGTCGATACAGACGTCAAGGAGCTCATCCGGCTGGTGAAGGGCATGGGGGCGCAGATAAACGCGGTGATAGCGGGAGGCTGCTCGCTGGATGAACTCAGGAGGGCGCCGAGCGCCGCCGTGAACTGCGGGCTGTGCTACGACATCGGATACGCCTTGGGGAGGGAGATGGAGAGGATCCATGGAACCCCCATGAACTCCACAATCCTTCCATACGGAATAGAAGCGACCAAGAGGTGGCTTGCCACAGCGGCAAGGCATTTGGGCTTGGAGAAGGAAGCGGATGATTTGTGCGGGCAGGAGTACGAAGCGATCCGTGCGGGGCATGAAGTTGCAAAGCAGAGGCTTATCGGGAAAATCGGCGTCATTGACGGAAAGGACGCGGTGAAGTCCCTATCAATCGCGCACATGCTTGAAAGGGATTTCGGCATGAGGGCTATCATCTGTAATTTCCATCCATGGAGCGCAGAAGCCCGCCAGACCAGCATCGACTATCTACTTGAAGCTGGGATTGATCCTGAAATCATCATAACAAAAGGAGCCTTGGCTTTCGGGCGCTATGAATCCATGAGGCAAAGCGAGGAGGAGCTTTTGGATTATCTTGGTGGATTGACGAAGGACTCCGCTGTGTATTTCGGATCGTCCCTCAGCTTTCCCAGCATTCCTCTGGTGGATTTGAACGCCATTTTGAACAGGCCCCGCTTCGGTTACAAAGGAGCTCTCAAGGTGGCGCAGTGCATATGCAAATCGTTTGACTGCGCTTCTAGAGGCCGGAGCAGGCTTACTAAGGAAATGGTTTTCCCGCAAGATCCGAACGCCTCCATTGGAGCCGGAAACCTGGGCATGAAAGCAAGCGCCAGCATGCCTGACTGCACTTTCTACGGGAAAGGGGGCATGCGCAGGTGCTTAAACGACTGACCTTCGCAGACACGGCTCATAGCAAGGATCCATTGCTCAGCTGCGCGCTGGAGGGTGTGGCAAGCGTCATAGCAGGCATCAAGGATGCCTGCGTTGTCATACACTCCCCCCAGGGTTGCGCATCCGCCGTGAACGCGGCCTACGACCGCCATGAGATAGATTTGACCAAAAGGAAGATTGGGTGCACCCGCCTGTTTGAGTCGGACATCATAATGGGCGCGACCAGCAAGCTTGAGAGGATGATCAAGCAGGCAGACGAGAATTTCAAGTCGAGGATAATGTTCGTTGTGGGAACATGCAGCGCCGACATAATCGGAGAGGACATGGAGGCTGTGTGCAGGGGCATGCGGGGTGAGGTCGGCGCCAAGCTCATTCCGATCATCGCCGGGGGATTTCGGGGTAACAGCAACACAGGAGTCGATCTGGGGCTTGAGGCGCTGCTTCAGCTGATAGCTCCAAGCGCGTTGCGCATCAAGCGCACAGTGAACCTCATTGCGCCCCAAGCCACCGTGAACCCTGGCTGGCAAGCGGATCTGCAATGGGTGAAGGAGATTCTATTCGAGCTCGGAATCAGCGTAATGACCACATTCGCCTGCAACACCTCATTGGAGGAGATTGAAAAGGCGGGAACAGCCCAGGCGAACCTCCTTCTGAGCCATGACGCAGGCTACGGCTTCGCCTCCCGCATGCATGAGATCCACGGCATACCTTTGATTCTGGATGATATTCCCCTCCCTATCGGCCTTGAGAACTCGAATAATTGGATAAGGGCATTGGGCGAGCATTTCTCGTGCAGCGGCAAAGCTGAGAAAATCATTTCCAGAGGAGAGGAAAGGGTTGTTGGGATCTTGCGCAAGCGCGGCATGATGATGATTCCCCGATACCACAACTGCCGGATCGCTGTTGCCTCTGACATGACATTCGGCGTCGGCCTGCTTAGAATGCTGTATCTGGAGCTTGAAATGCTGCCAGAGCTGCTGATTGTGAAGTCCTCGGCTCCCGAGGGGGCGAGGCTTATGGAGGCGGAGCTTGAAGAGCTTCGAATTTCCCCTGAGGTTGTTCTGGACGCGGACGGGTACCAGATGAAAGAGGCGTTGAAGGCAATCGAGGTGGATGCGGTCGCGGGGTCCGCCTGGGAGAGCTACATCGCGGAGGAACTGGGCGTCAAGGTGGCCTTTGATGTGTTTGCTCCCACCAATCGGGTTCTTTACATCCAAGAGCCTTATTGGGGGTATGAGGGAATGTTGCGCTTGTTGCAGGCATTCGCTGGGGATTGGGAGCGCGCCTTCAGATCCAAGAGCATAGAGCTTGATTATCTCTGATGTTCATATGCTACACTGCTTTTCATATAAAACTGCCTTTTTTTGGAGCTTAATTATACAGCGAGTGCGAAATTCATTTCGCACCTTTCAATGGATAATCAAGCTCCAAAAAAGGAACATTTGATGAAAAGCGGCATATTAAGAATCTATGCATCTGCACCAATGGATTCTTCGGCTTAACTCTGCAGTTCAGAGTTTTGAAAGTATAGTAAAGAGTGTTGATTTCCAGCCTGAATGCCTGCCATGTGAACAATGGAGTGAAGAACGCCTCAATGCCAAGAAGCGCTCAGTTGAACAGCCAAGACGGCTCTGGAAAATAAAGCTATTAAGACATTGCCTTGCGCTTATCCTCTCCTAAAATGAAATGGCTTAAATTAAGGGTTTTCCTGAATTTAAGCAGCTTGGCATACTGCTTTTCATATAAAACTGCCTTTTTTGGAGCTTGATTATACAGCGAGTGCGAAATTCATTTCGCACCTTTCAATGGATAATCAAGCTCCAAAAAAGAAACATTTGATGAAAAGCGGTATATCCCGCTTGTTTTCGGATAAGCCAGAAAGGAGATGCAGGCCATGATTGGCAACAATAAAGAAGCGCGGCGCTATTCAGTGGTTTTCATATGCGTTGTTCTGCTGATCCTCTCTTTCACGATATCCCTGGGACTGGGCAGAGCATTCACCTTAGGAGACATTTGGACGCATGTCTCAGGCGTTCTCAGGGGGGATCAAGGGACAAACAGCGCGTACATAAGCATAGTGCTGCTCAAGATACGGATCCCTCGCATACTGGCGGCCATTTGCGTGGGGATGTCATTGGCGACGGCGGGAGCGTCCTACCAGGGATTATTCCAAAATCCGATGGTGTCGCCTGATATCCTGGGCGCCTCCGCCGGAGCGGGTTTGGGGGCCGCCATCGCCATTCTGATGGGTGCGGGCGCAATCGGCGTGCAGCTTCTGTCATTCGCATGCGGCATCATGGCCGTGGGGCTTACCTATGCTGTGAGCCTGAGCGTTGGAGGCAAGCAGAAGACGGTTCTTATGCTGGTGCTCTCAGGCATGGTGACAGGCTCTCTGATGACCGCTTGCGTATCCATCACCAAATATCTGGCGGACACTGATGACAAGCTCCCGGCCATAACTTTTTGGTTGATGGGTTCCTTGGCGTCCGTGACCCAAAATGACTCAATGCTTCTTTTCTTGTTGTTCCTTGCTGGGGGAATCCCACTGTTCTGCCTGAGGTGGAAGCTCAACGTCCTTTCTTGCGGAGAGGAGGAAGCGCAGTCCATGGGAATCAACACAAGGAGGATGCAGGTGGCTGTCATAGCCTGCTCCACCATGCTCAGCGCAGCCTCTGTCTCAATCGCCGGAATGATAGGCTGGGTGGGGCTGGCGGTTCCCCATATCGCCAGGATGCTGGTGGGTTCGAATTACAAGTCCCTGCTTCCTGTATCAGCGCTGATTGGAGGCATCTTCCTGCTAATTGCGGATGATATGGCCCGTTGCCTAACGACGGCTGAGATCCCTCTGGGAATACTGACATCCTTATGCGGCGCCCCATTCTTTTTGTATCTTCTTTTGCGCACAAACAAGCTTTGGTCGGCATAGGCGGATTGGATGGCTAATCGCGGCATTTCTTTGCTTGAGGGGGGTGATGGCATGGTCAAACCGGCTCTTTTGGAGCTTCGCCGCGTTTGTTGCGGATATGGAGCGAATGAAGTTGTGCGAGATGTTTCATTCTCGTTGCATGAAGGGGAAATCCTTTGCCTTCTAGGGCCGAACGGAGTGGGTAAGACGACTTTGTTCAAAGCTGTCCTGGGTTTCATAAAGACGACGAAGGGTTCCATATTGGTTGAGGGCAAGGAGATGTCAGGGTTGGGGAGAAGGCAGCTCGCAAAGTCCATCTCCTTTGTGCCGCAGGCGCACCGCATGGCATTCCCCTTCTCCGTCATTGACATTGTGCTGATGGGACGGGTTTCCCATACGGGGACATTCGGGTCTCCAGGCAGGAAAGACTCCGAGATCGCCATGGGCATGCTCAGGCGATTGGGGATTGAAGGCTTGCATGACAAGTCCTACTCTCAGATAAGCGGCGGCCAGCAGCAGATGGTGCTCATAGCGCGCGCTCTTGCCCAACAGGCGAAGATTGTCATAATGGATGAGCCAGCGGCAAGCTTGGACTACGGGAACCAGGTGATGGTGCTGGAACAGGTGAAAAAGCTCTCATCTGACGGGATAAGCGTGTTGATGACCACCCATTCCCCTGATCACGCCTTCCTCTGCGCGACAAAGGTTGCATTTATGAAGCAGGCCAACTGCTTTGAGCTGGGAGAAGTGGAAGAGATGGTGACAGAAAGCCAGCTTAGCGACGCTTACGGCATACAAGTCAAGATCGCGCACGCTTTGGGCGGCGACGGTGAATTGGTGAGCGGCTGCATCCCCCTCATCGGGAAGAAAAAGATCGCAGTCTCTCCCTGTCCCTTGCTGGATTGAAGGAAGATCATGCTTGCCCAGCATGACTGGATAAAAGCAAATCTTGCAAAACATCAACCCTGATAGGCAGAGGATCGCAAACTAGATTCGCTTGTTGAGGTTATTTATAATCGCTTCAATTTCATTGGGCATTTGTTTTTGCTTGACACCATATTGAGTTATCGCTATCTAAATGAAGCGCCAAAACGCTTTGCATAGGATTTCAGGAAAAGTTTGCTTTGGGCATTCGCAAGAATGCAATGACAAAACGCCTTCTCAACGCGCAAACCATTAAACGGGAATTTAGAATATGAAAGAAAGAGGTAAAGCGGATGAAAAGCAAAAAACTCTTCTCGCTGCTCCTTGTTCTATTGATGATCGGGAGCGTTTTACCGGGGTGCGCCTCAAGCTCCAACACAAGCGCAACTGCCGCTGCAACTAGCGCGGCGGCTCCTGAAGCTCCTGCCCAGGAGATTGAGCAGGCCGCGCCGTCTTTGGCGCCAACGGAAGAAACCGACCAAGAGGATCCCGAAACCAGAACAGTGGTCGATTCCAAAGGCAATGAAGCCACATTGCCGTATAAAGTCGAAAGGGTCGCAACAAGCGGCGCCCTCAACCAGATGGTGCTTATCCTCGGCCAGCCGCAGAAGATAGCGGCGACAGCGGAAGGCGTGCAGAAGTCATTTTTCGCCACCGTGTATCCCGGCATTCTGGATGTGCCTGCAGCCTACACCGGAGCGGGTCCGGGAACCCTCAACATGGAGACGCTTGTCGCAGCCAAGCCGCAGGCCATGTTTGGAGCGCCGGAGGACATGAAGGCCACCTTGGAGGCCGCTGGGATAGCCTCTTTGGAAGTAGGCCTGGTCACGCCTGAAGACATCAAGAGAACCTTGGGCATTGTGGCGCAGGTGCTTGGGGAGGGAGCGGAGGAGAACGCCGCCGCTTTCAATGAATATTATGACAGGAATCTGGCCTTTGTTTCCGAAGGAACAAAGGATGCCGAGAAAGTCAGGGTGTTTGTGGCAGGAAGCGACGGATCCGCCGGAGGGATATCATCCATTGGCCGCAATGACATACACACCAGCTATATAGAGGCGGCTGGAGGACTAAACATTGTAGCGGAGGACGCCGAACTCTCAGCTGAGGCCGCCCCCAGCGTTGATTTTGAGTATCTGATGAAAGCCCAGCCTGATGTTGTCATTGTCTCCGCTAAAAACGCCTATGACTCAATACTGGCTCCGGGCGAGGAGAATCTCTGGCGGAAGCTGGACGCTGTTGCAACGGGAAAGGTGTATCTGGTTCCTAAAGGGGTTTACCTTTGGAACGTGCGCAGCTGCGAAGGGGCTTTGCAGCCGCTGTTCCTGGCTTCTGTCCTCCACCCGGATCTGTTCCCGGATCTGGATGTGAAGCAGGAGGCCAAGGACTTCTATGAAAGGTTCTACCACTACGAATTGACGGATGCTGAGGTTGAGGACATCTTCAGCCAGAACACCTGATGGGGGCTTCAGCCGCGCCTGAGAAAACTGTTGGCTCGAAGACGCTTTCGCACCCCTGCTTCAGCTGCGGGGCGTCAGGCGCGTGCGCCAGGATTCATCTGCCTGTGGCGCCCAAGTGCAACATCAGCTGCAATTACTGCGTCCGCAAATTCGACTGCCCCAATGAAAATCGGCCAGGGGTCGCAGCGCATGTGATTTCCCCGCGAGAAGCAGCGGAACGGTTTGCCTATTTTAGGAAGCGTGTCGGCAACTTGAAGGTCGTGGGCATAGCAGGCCCTGGCGACGCCTTGGCTAATCCTGATGAAACCCTATCAACCATGGAGCTGATAAGGGCGCTGGATCCAGAAGTCACGTTGTGCCTGGCAACCAATGGCCTGGCCCTTCCACGGTTTCTGAATGACTTGGTTGATGTTGGAGTCTCCCATGTCACTGTGACAATAAACACCCTGAATCCAGCCACAGGCGCCTGCATCTGCAGGTTTGTCAATCACATGGGCAGGATCTTAGAAGGCGAGGAAGGCGCTGCGATTCTTCTGGAGAACCAGTTGGCTGGCGTCTCCCAGCTGGCCAAGCAGGGAATAGCCTGCAAAGTCAACACTGTAGCGCTGCGCGGGGTGAACGAGGACGAAATAGCCTCCATTGCTGCGGATATCCGCAGGCGCGGCGCGGCCATCCACAATGTCATGAACATGATCCCTGTTGCGGGAAGCGCCTTTGAGGATCTGGCCCCTTTAGATGATGAAGAGCTAAATGCCTTGAGGGACAAAGCAGCCATTGGCATCAAGCAAATGAGGCATTGTCGGCGCTGCAGGGCTGACGCTGCGGGAACTTTGGCGCATGACGAGTCCATTTCATCTTCTTGGACGCTTGATCAAAGGAGGCAGCGCTGTGAAGCTTGAGTTGGTAGACCGCACGATTGGATGGATCGCACAGAGCAAAGCGGGAAATGCGGACTGGCCACGCCTGATAGATTTAATAGGGAAGTATCCTGTGGCCATGATCGACTATCCTTTTCCAATTATTCCTGCGCAAGGAAGCCATATCAAGGCTAGGATGGAGATTCCGCCGTCCCTCTTAGCATCCGATCCGGAAGCGCTGAAGAGGATCTCCATGTCTGGTTGCTGCCATGCCGCCATTTCAATGCGCTTTGGCTCAGCGAGCCTTGATGAGGCCAAAAAAGCCGCGCTGGCCGCGCATAGGCATTTAAAAAGCGTTTCACTGAAGCTTCCCGATGCATCGAAAATGGATGCGCAGGCATTGGATGAGTGCATTGCCGCTGCCTGGGACGCGGGGATTTCGAGCATTATTTTCTGTGATGGGCAAAGCGTGCTTTCGCCTCAGGAAACATTCGGGCTAATAAGGGAATTGGTTCAAAGATCCTGCTGCGCGATAGAATTCTGCCCTGGAAACAAGTATGGATTGGCTGCGGCAAACGCGTTCGCAGCCCTAAAGGCCGGTGTGCGAAGGGTGCATACCTGCGCTGGCGGGTTGGCGCCTTCCGGGGCGGCAATGGAGGAGGTGCTTTTTAGCGCGAAGCGGTTCCTGGGAGATAAGACAGACACAAAAAGCATTGCCCAGGATTGCGGGATGCTCCTGCGGGCCGCTCAAAGGGATGTCCCTTCGAATAAGGCGATAATCGGGGAAGACATATTCGCCCATGAATCCGGCATCCACGTGGACGGCGTCATGAAGAACCCCGCTTTGTATGAAGCTATTGAGCCATCTGAAGTCGGCCTGTCCAGAAGGCTGGTGGTTGGAAAGCATTCCGGAAGGAAAGCGATCAGGGGCAAGCTCTTGGATTTCGGGGTGGACGCCAGCGATGAGGCGGCTGAGATCATCATGCATCAAGTGAAGCGCCTAGCGGAGAAGCAGAAGCGCGCTTTGGCCGATTCCCAGCTTTTAAGCCTGTATGCCGAATATGCATATGGAGTCGCGGAGAAAGCGGAGGTGCTGGCAAGTGGAGCTGGTTGACACAACGCTTCGGGATGGGGAGCAAACAGCCGGCATCGTGTTCTCAGCCGATGAGAAGCTTGATATGGTGCGCGCGCTGAATGCCATAGGCATTGGATGGATCGAGGCGGGGATCCCCGCCATGGGGCCCGATGAGCGGGAAGTGCTCAAAGAGATGCTCCGAGTCAACAAAACTTCCGCCATGATCGCATGGAACCGGGCCGACAAAGGGGACATCGCCAATTCGATCTCCTGCGGATTCCAGTTCATCCATGTTTCACTGCCGGCTTCTGATTTCCACATTGAGCATAAGTTGCGCAAGAGCCGGGAATGGGTGCTTGCGAGATTGAGGGAGGTTCTGGCGCAGGCCAAAGGAGAAGGCGCAAGCCTGATTGTCGGCGCGGAGGACGCCTCCCGCGCGGATCCCGAGTTTTTCCTGAGGTTCGCTGACGCGGCGGCTTCCTGCGGCGCAATCAGAATCCGCTATGCGGACACTGTGGGATGCATGGAGCCTTTCACGGCCGCGGAAATTTTTTCGGATTTGGCGAAGCGCTCGCCTCTGCCCATTGAATTCCATGGGCACAATGATTTAGGCCTTGCTGTCGCCAATACATTGGCGGCCTGCCAGAACGGGATCCCTTATGCAAGCGTGACATCCATCGGCATAGGGGAGAGGGCTGGAAACGCGAGCCTGGAGGATTTCGCGGGAGTGATGCGCTTCGTCTGCCGCAGCCCCCTCAAGCTTCGAATGGAGCATCTCCCAAAGCTAGCCAGCATTGTCAGAGGCGCCGCAAGGCGCAAGCAATGCCCGCAACCCATATATACTGGTTTTCATAGAAAACTGCCTTTTTTGGAGCTTGATCCAGGCTTAAATGGATAATAAATCTCCAAGGAGCATTTGATGAAAATCGGTATAGCGCAAAAAGGCCTGAAAGGATTGATTCAGATGAAAATAGGGGTGCTTGTTGACGGGGATGGAATGGCGACCGCGTTTGAAAGCGGCGGATTCTTAAAAGTCTATGAGGTCACAGGCTCAAGCGTTGAGCTTTTGAAGGAGAGGGTCTGCGCCGGCGCGGCGGGCCAAGGGGCCGAGGCGATTCGCGCAGGCATCAGGGAGCTCGCTCAATGGCTTGGCGACTGCAAGGTGATTGTGGCAAGCCGCTTGAAAGGCATCTGCTTCACAGTGTTTGATGGTCTTCTATTCAACATGTGGGAGGTGTCCGGAGACCCTGCCGGATTTCTGGATCTCATTCGCCAGCGGGAGCTCATGGAGCAGGAAGAGGCCAGAAGGCCTGAAAAGATCCATGTCCCAAAGGAAAAGGGGCGGAACACGTTTTTCATCGACCTCGAAGCCGTTTTGGACTCCGATGGCAGCGCGACATCCAAGAAGGTCCTATTGCCCTTCTTAAGGAAGGAGAGCTTCAAGGCCTTGGAGGTAAAATGCGGGCATGTGCCCCGCTGGTTTGAAAAAGAGCTTCCGGCACTCAAAATGGAATCAGCGCAAGAGAAGACAGAAGACGGGTATCTAGTGACAATCAAGCCTATAACCTTGTGATTATTGAAGGTTCTTGATGATTTGGAAAGAGTTCAATGGAAGGGGCGGCTTTATGAAAATCAGGTCTGATTTTGTGACAAACAGCAGCTCGGTCAGCTACCTTGTGACATTCAACCCTGAAATGGCGGAATTCGGAAAGCTGGTGAAATTCAACAATTTCAAGGATGACGCCAAAAACAGGAGGATATATGATTTGCTGAGCCAAGACCTGTCATCCACAGGCGATTTGCTGGAGAAGAACGGGAACGCGATATATGTCAAGCAGTATGATTTCTCAAAAAAGCCTGACAGCACATTTGACAGCTCCTTCGGAGTCCCCATTGATGAGGTGGATTTCTCATCATTGGGCGATGACGAGGTGTGGTCCTACATCCATGGCGAGTATCTTGTGAATGGCAGGCTTGCGGCGGAACTCAAAGGCTTTGGTTCGCTTCAGGTGCCAAGGGACAAGAAGGCCCTGGCGCTTAAGCATGAGGCTGTCTGCAAGAGAAAGCTCGTTGCGGGCGATCTGCCATGATCGTAGCCAAACGCGCCCCCGCCTATAACTTCTACGGCAACACCGACACCGGGCTCACCCTTCGGTGGGGCAAGACAATGGAGGAAAACCCCCTGCGCGCCCCTTGGCCTGAATTGGCGGACATCTCGATCAGCAACCACTGCACCAAGGGATGCGGCTTCTGCTATAGGGGAAGCGGGGACAACGGCTCCTTCATGCCGCTTGAAAGCTATGAGTCAGTGCTGGACGCCCTGACAAGCCCGGTGTACGGCAGCGTGTTCCAGGTGGCGCTGGGAGGCGGGGAGCCGCTGGAGCACCCCGCTTTCCTGGATATCCTCAAGGCTACGGCTGAGAGGGGCATTGCCGCCAACTTCACCACAAACGGAGAATTGGTGGATCGCTCCCTGGCGGCCGCCTTGGATGGGTTGGTGGGGGCGGCCGCCATTTCAACCAATTGGATGTCCGGCTATGATCCCCGAAAAGCCGTCGTGCTCGCCGATTCAGGAATCAAAGTCAACCTCCATTTTGTGCTTAGCAAGGAATCCTTGCAGGACGCCATCGGATTGCTGGAGGGAAAGTTCAACAGATTGCTGGAAGGAGTCAACGGGGTTGTTTTTCTGACATACAAGCCCAAAGGCAGAGCGCTTGCGCAGTCCTGCCTATCCATGAATGATTCCAGGTTCAAGGAGTTCATAAGTAAAATAAGCCTGAATTCGTGCAGGGCGAAAATCGGGTTTGACGCCTGTTTTGTTCCACTGCTTCTGAGATACACATCTGTGGACGCTGATTATGTGGATTCCTGCGAATGCGGATTCTTCTCCATCTACATTGACGAACTCGGAAACGCATCCCCATGCTCATTCGCAAATGATGGCCGCTACCGCTTCAACCTGTCCGCATACAGCATGAACCAGATCTGGAACAACTGCTTTGAGGCTTACCGCGAGGAAATGCTATCCGTGAAATGCGCCGACGAGATCTGCGCGAACGCTGAGCATTGCAGGGGAAAATGCAGTTTTTACGAGCAGATTTCCTTTTGCTGCACATAAACAGAGGTGAGGCATGAGAAACTTTCAAACACTCGACAATCAACTAATGCAAACGCCGCGCGGCTTGTTTTGCGGAGTCTCATCCTTTGCCTGCCACAATTCCGGAGAGCTTCAAGGCATCAATCTGGATAGGAGAAACAAGCTCAAAACGCTAGCCGGAGATTTCATTCCTGCCTACATTGAGACTGAGCGCAGAAAAAACAAGTATTCAGTGGAATTCTTCAAAAGCGGCGCAGTGAAGGCGGTTGCCCTCAATGAGCAGGAGGAGGCGGCGACGCCCATAGGCCGCCTTCCCGCGGAAATGCTCACATTCTTTGAATCAGGCGAGCTATGCCGGCTGTTTCCCTCTGACGGCAAAATAAGCGGCTTCTGGAGCGAAGAGGATGAGAGGGGCATGCAAATTCCATTGTCCCTTGATTTGGGTTTCACCAGATTCACTGCCAGAATCAGCTCAATATGCTTCCATCAAAGCGGATGCATCCGAAGCTCCGCCCTTTTTCCAGGGGAGGCGATAGATGTCCCCACCAAGTATGGAGCCGTAGAGTCCAGAAACGGCGTTTCCCTTTACGAGTCAGGCGAGCTTGAATCCTTGGAGCCTTTGCGGCCAACTGGAATAGCAACGCCAATCGGAGTTCTGTCAGCGTATGATCCCCTTGCCATAGGAATCAGCGCTGATCGCAATTCGCTTGGATTTTACAGGAATGGCGAGGTTGCGAGGCTGATTGCCGCCGGGAACAGGATTGCAGTGCAGACGCCTGACGGGCAGGTCCATCAATGCAAGCCCAGAAGGACTCCCCATATGACGCAGGATGGAATGGAGCAGATCGCAGGCTTGCCTGTCGCCTTCAAGTCTGATGGAACAATTGAAATCGGTCGGAGCAGGTTCGCAATCTCTAAATGCATTTTCTCAATAGGCGAGGAGGATGCAGATGGGCAGGACTATGCCTGTTCCCCAAGCGATTGCATGAACTGCCTGCTTTGCCGCTAGCGCTTGCTTGCCGCCATAAGGCATTTGATATACTGATTTGCATTGGAAAGTTCCGATTTTGGGGTTGGACTATGCAGTTAGTGCAAAATGTGGATATAGTCATTTCGCGCCCTTCAATGGATAATCCGGCTGCAAAATCGATGTATTTGATTGCAAATCAGTATATTTAGTGTCAGGGAATGAGACAAAAGGGCCGCTTGCTATGCAGGCGGCCCTTTTGTCGCGTGGCGCAAGCTTCGATCATTTATGACACATACAACTAAGTCGCGGTCGACGCGAAGATCGATCCTTTGCCGACATGCGAGTGAACCATAGCTGAAAGGGATCAGAACTCGCTTTCGGAAAAGGGGTGCTCCGCGAGAGAGCTGATCTTTTTCGATCAGGGCTATCCGTCTTTCGATCTCATACATAAAATAGAATAACTGGGGTTTACCTACTTGACGTTAACTTCGAAGAACTTCAATCAGGACACCGCCGCACAGAAAAGACGTTCGAAGACAAACTGTAGAACACTTAAAATAAAATGAAATATATTTTTGCAAATTACAAATATAGTTATTATTACCTTCTAGATTGGGATAGCCCGAAATAATATTCATTTCAGTGACGATCATTCCTTTACGAATGTCGAGATGCCGCTCTGATTCAGGATATAGATCTGTAATTGCAGTATAGATTGGAAATATTGCAAAATCAGAATGTTCCAGCTCAACATCATTGAAGGGCCTATTTCGGCGAGCCTGCACAACTGGAGAGCATTTGCTCATGAGTAGGCATGTGTATGCACTTAATCTCATCCATGTTCAAGGCGGCCCCCATTAGGAGCCAACTGGCCATCAACCTCACCCTGTCCAGCAAGTGCTAAGGCATGTGCGCAAATAAGATGCTCATCTCTTAATGTCGCATTATTGTCCTAAGGTGTTTATCCAAAAAAAGCTTTAAATTAGAAACCCATCTAAAACTGAAATTGTAGATTTTCATCGCTTTGATTGATTTTTATTGTTACTGATATATATCTACTGTACGACTATCTTCGTTCCAAACCACATTTGCGCCAAGTTGCTCGGCTATATAACGAATAGGCACGAATGTCCGACCATTTCCAATTACTGCGGTTCCTAGAGAATTTGGAAGCGTTTGATTTATTACAAGCGTGAGCGTTTTGCTGGCTTTAGTAACTGTTACTGTTTTTGTCGCTTCAGTCCAATCAACCTCAGCGCCAAGAGTCTCAGCGATTACACGGAGGGGAAGCATAGTGCGGTTTTCTGAGGAGATATATGGCGAGACATCGTTTGTTATTTTTGTTCCATTCTTATAATAGTCAAAATTATCAATGATAAAATGGATTTTAGTTAGGCTATTTGAAATAATGATTCCAAGATTTCCTGTCTCATATGTGTAGAATGTAAATGTATTTCCATCAGGAGAAAGTTCTCCGCCAAGCTGTTTATATGCAGTGAAATCACTATCGAAATTTACTCCTGTTAGTTTAGCTTTCTGCTCGGCTGATAGCTTAAAGTTAGAAATATCAAATATAACTTTAAGTGGAAATAGCGTTTTGAGTACTGACTTACCATTGGCTGAAAGAGATGTATTATAAATATATCTAAGAAGTTCCGAATTACTTGAATCAATCTCCTGCAAAGTCGACGGTAAAAAGGATCTAATAGTGAACTGCTTTTGATTTATCTCCACTGACGCATAGCTACTATCAGAAAGCTTAAATTCGCTGACAAGATTTGGCGTTAGAAACAATGATATGAGATTCTTTTTTATACTAATCTCTTTGGCTTTTTCTTGACAGGCCAAAAGATCCTTTCCTGAAAGATACACTGAGTTGTAGCTATTCGTCAAATTTATGGTAGGACTTACATTGGCAATTAGTGCATCATTAATTGTTTTTGAAGCAATATCTGTTGTTAGTGTTGTTTGCTGCGTTGGATAACTACCAGAACCTCCGGGTGTTGGTGTAATTATTTCTTCAAAATTATCTCCTACATTAAAACTTATCGGTTCATTTGAATCTAATTTCATGATAAATCTTTCTTTAGACGTTTTCTCAGTATCGGTTAGTATGTTTATATCGCAATTACCGTAATCAACTTTTGCAGAGAAAGAATCAGTATCAGCCAGACTAAATGTTATTGCGCTGTCAGGTTCTATACTCCCGCTTAAAATTACAGAGGAATATTTTTCACTTGAAAATACATTAGAAGCTTTAATTTCTATATTGCTTTTATTATCTGTTGATAAATTTAATCTATTATCCGTTAAATCAACATTTAAAGTAATAGGTTTGTCTGCTCGTATGCTGATTAAATTATCATATCCTAACAATGAAATATCAGAACCTTCCAAATAATTAATGGAAAATCTATCTTTTGGAAGGACTAATTTACCACCTGTAGTTTTATCATTATTGAATAAATAACCATCATATGAGGAATATGATACTTCGGATTCCAATGTTGCTGTATCTCCATTTCTAGTAATTGCTCCTAATCTCCCATCAGAAAGAAAAAGATCGAATGATGATAAAGACGCAGTATTTATTTCAATAACATCCTCAGGCATCCATTTATGAGGTTCATTTCCTCTGATTTCTGTCTGGAGTTTATTCAAGTCGACTAATAATATATAATGGGGTTCTTTAATAGTTAATTCATATCCTGTATTTCTTTCAATTACGTGTCTCAATCTTTCATGGTCGGTGGCGGCACCTAATGATCCATATCTGAATTTATTTTCTTCTCTATTTAACTCGATGTATGTATCTTTGCCGTCATTCAATATATTGTTATAAGAATAATATCTGGATTTATTACCTTCTAGTAATTCTGGAGAAACATACGGGTGGTTGGGATCATATACATACACTCTCCACCAGCCATTACTCTGTTTTTCTGGCCTTATATCAGTTCTAGACATAATAAAATGACCCTTTTGATTACCCTCTTCATCTGCAAATTTCAAATCTATGCCAAACGGAACTTCACTTGCTATTATCCTATCCAAGATATTCGATATATAATTTCCATTCCCATTATGGTGTTTATCAACGATAACTGTTCTATTTTCATCATCTCTAGTGTCAGATTGCTGACCGAAATATTCTCCATTTAAATTATCAATTGTTGACATATAGCTAGAATTAGTTGCATTTAGACTTTTATTACCTAATATAGAATACTGCTCAATTAATTCCGTTATATTGCTTAATTTGTTAGAAGAGGCAAAACTAAATTTTTGAAAATACTCCCAATCTGGATCTAATATGGTGGGTATTACCCACTTTATTTCGGTATAGTAATCATTAACATTATCGAAACCGTCAATAGGGTTTAAATATTCTGCTAAATCTAGTTTGCCTGAAAAAAAAAGAAATGCTGTCGAGACCATGCCAATACAATTTCCAATCCATGTACTATTAATCATAGATTCATATTGTTGAGGACCGCTATTATTAGCCAGGTTTACATATTCACTTCCAAAAACTTGAGCATATCTCTCATTAGGTATGACATAATCATTTTCATAACCAAAGCCTTCGTAATTATTAACAAAACTCCAACCATCTTTTTGTACAGAAAATGTTTTAATAGACGAAGCAAGTTTAGAATATCTTATAGTTAATGTACTAGTATTATGAATCTTTCCGTCAATAAAGATTCGTACAATAAATTCATATGACCCTGTATCAGTTTTTGGACTTGCGATACATTTTTTGTATAATGAAATTTCATCATTTACGCTTAAATCTCCTGCATTTATCTGTGTGGAAATCCTATTTACATCTGTATCAACAATAGTGATTTCATCTTCATGTGCAACACTACTTAAATCAGGATTAACATCTGTCGGAAAATCAATAAACACTTGAACATTCCTAGCTAATATTAGTTGTTTTTCTTCTTCTGTTAGAAGACGTACATTACCTTTACTATCAGCAAACTGATACTTACCCACATTACGTATTCTGATAGTTAAATTAATTATCTTATCATCATAACCCGTAAAATTCTTTGTTGTTGTAATGTATGATGGGCCAGTAAACTCTGTATAGAGAAAAGGCTCCAAATGTGTGCTAAGGTCGTCCAAAACTGTAACTTCAAGTTCAGCCAGTAAACTTCCTTTTGTGGCTTTAATGATTACTTTTCCTGCAGTTTTACCAGTAATCGTAGCTGAGCAGATGCCAGATTCTGAATTTACAACGACAGATGCTATATTTGAATCATCAGAAGACCATGTTATACCTTCCTGAATTTCAATTGGTGCAGTATCTCCAATTTTAAGTGTTGCTACAACAGGTATTGTTTCCCCGACATTAATTGTAAGCGGATCCTGAGTTATTTCAATACTATCTGGTTGTTCTTTACCGTTATTTGATTCTGTTCCGCCCCGCAACTGAGGATAATCATAGTTGCCAACCATTTCCCATACATTTTTAAAGTCCCAGCCAAGCGCTTCATATGTACTTTGATTTTTTGCCTCGGAGATTGAAATGAGAGCATTCGCATCGTTTGTGCCATTTCCGGAGATATTTGACAAAGCGAGATTATTGGTTTTGTTCCCAGCTCCAATCAATAAAATTGACCGTGGAAAAGAAGCACTGAAAGTGTTCGATAGAACAACGCAATTTCTGATGTCTGTGTATTGTGAAGCAGCAGTATAGCCAGAACCTGAGATTCCTCCGGAACAACTGTATTGAGAAGTCGAATTGATGTTTCCAGTATTATAACATTTATCTATTGTCAATGTGCTACCAATTGATAGATCGTTCCTTCCATTAATTCCACCTGCATGATCATTTTCTCTTCCTTGGCATGATATATCTCCCGTGTTATAGCAATTGCTTATTTTTATAGCGCTACCATTTACTCTAAGAACATGGACATTACCTATGATCCCTCCAGCAGTAGAATCAGATCTCGCACCAGAACTTGCAAAAATATCCCCTTCGTTATAACAGCTAGTGATTGCTATTGTAGAAGTGGAATCTATAAAATTGGTTAAACCAACAATGCCTCCTGCATCAGAATACCACCACGCCCCACCACCAGTAACGGAAGCATAAGGATTAACACTTGCTGAATTATAGCAATTGCTGATGATTACATTACCATTTGAACCGCCAACAATGCCAACAATTCCTCCGGCATAAGAACTGCCATGATTATTAATTACAGTGATGATTCCTTCAGTATAGCAATTGCTGATGGTTACAGTACCACCGTTCGAAACAAAGATATTGCCACATATACCTCCCGCATAATAAGCGGGTGTAGAATCGTAACGATCATTTATTGATATGCTAATATTCTCCAATCCTATGTTCTTTATAGTTGCAGAATCGCCAATATGTCTAAATAAACCAGCATAATCCCCGAAACCTTTATATGTTAAGTTAGTAATTATAAATCCTTGTCCATCCAATGTTCCTGTAAATGAATCTAATGAACCTAAATAATCTATTGAATCGAAACCATGAATTGGATCCCACTTACCTTCATTATATTCAGACAGATCGATATCGTTTGCCAACACATATGACGCGCTTAAATCATTGCTTATATCACTTAATTCTTGCGCATTATGTATTAGTTTTGCATTCGGATCAGGCGCACCAATAGTTGCTAAAAATTTACCAGTACTGTTTTCTGCATATACAGACCTGCGTATCGGCGCAATACACGCCACAATCATTATCACGACAAGAATCAAGCTGAGTGCTTTTTTCTTCATTAAAATACTCCTCTCAACTTCGAATTAAATTTAGATCTTTTAAATATTTCGGCTTATAAAAACGGCGTTATTCAAGTTGGATTTTCGATTGCAAAATCAAAACTTCTAATTCCCTTCTTACAAAATCAACGATTATATGGTACAACATTAATATGGTTTATCATGACCCTAACTAACCCATTTTTGCAACTACCAGTTCTGGCAAGGCATTTTATGGCTGCCAGCGCTGATGTCCCCCGCTCGCTACAGCTCATGCTGTTCCCTTTTTTGCCTGCCTGGCACCACGAGCTGGCTCATGCGCTCCACAATCCCTGATGAGTTGCCCGGCTTGCAGGCGGATATAATCCTGCAGTCCGGCCGAGTTTTTGAATTTGGATCCGAATTCTGCCGGTATCTACAGCTTCGCACACAGACTTTGAACAACATGCTCGAAGCCGCATAAACAGGGTCTTTAAACTTAACCGGGTAAAATAATGTAAAATAAATTCCATGAAATCCACTTATAATGAAATGGACGCAGAGTTAACCCCGCTTAAGTTTAAAGACCCCAGAAACAGAAGATTCGGCGGATATAGCAGAAAAAATATGTAGTTAGCCCTTGTCTATGGAAGTTTTCCAAGGCGGCGGGATCAATGGGGTGCGGCAAGCTGTCTGTCGGCGGGGCCGCTAGTGCAGACAGTCTTAAATGCGCAACAGTCCTATTTGGCTGTAATTAAATTTAAGCATTTTACAGGCTAAAAGCATGTTGCGCAATTAAGGGTGACAGCACTAGAGTTTAAAGACCCGAACTAACTAAGAGAGTAGATGTCTTGCATGAAGATGCCTGCGGATTAGAGAAAATCTAAACCCTTCGCCTAATATAACTGTGCGTCCCAATTAAGAAAACTTAATGGTGATAGTTTGAGTTTCTTCATCCCAATCAACAACAGCTCCCAATTCTTCGGAGACATAACGGACAGGCACAAACAACCTGTCGCTTGAAATGACGGCAACGCCAAGATCATTGGGCAACTGTTGATCCACTTGGATATTGAGGGTTTTGCCTGTTAGCTCAATTGTAGCCGTCCGTGACTCGCTTGACCAGTTTACTTCAGCGCCGAGCGCCTCAGCCACAAAACGCAGTGGCACCATGGTTCTGCCGTCTGATGCGATGTAGGGAGCTGCATCGCTGTTTTGGGACTCCCCGTTCTTCGTATATTCAGTGCTTCCGCTTGTGAAGACTACCTCCAAAGAAGAGTCTTTTAATGGGGCGATCGGGCTTGAGCCTTTCAGGGTTATATCAATATCTAATTGATATTGATTGACGCCAGTTTTAGCTCCGGTTCCAGTTTGCTTCGATGTTATGCTTTTAATCTCAAACTCCGCAGGGATGGGGCAAGATTCCAGCACAACAGTTGCATCGTCGGGCACAGTGTCTGCTCCGAATTCAAAATGTGGGTAACTGGAGATGTTTTCTACTAATAAATCATCATATGTAAATGAAAAGTTTCCGCCATTTGAGGTTTTAATCACAAATGGGTCTTTGCTTGTTTTAACGTATTCAATGAGGAGCGCATTGCTTTCGGTTCCTAGCGCTTTGTCTAAATTGTATCTTACCGAAAATCTAGTCCCTCCTCCAGCATTTGCAAGCCCAGCCATTTGAACCGAGAGTAGCAGTGCGATTAAAGAGGCGCTATAAATCTGATTTTTAGATACTTCATATTATCACTCCAATCAATTTTAATAGGTTGCACATCAGTGCCGATTCCTTTGCAAGCTCGCTGTAGTCCGCACTTTCTTTGAGCGGCTTTAGAATGCAGAAGCATGTCCAAAATCGGCCTGCGAGGAATATTATTCGTACATTCGACGGAAAATCCATCTGATTATGAAATTGATGCACTCAAAGCTTGAAAAATCCGCCATCATACGCTTGAACGGCGCCGGCGTAGCCGGGAGGCCGCTTTATTTCTGCAAAAAGCTTTGATCAAGAAGCCGTAGGCTCCGAGATCTTCGCGGATCTCTGTGGAAGAACGTCCAGCTCGGCCGAGGACGGCCGCCCGGAGCTGAAGCCCTGGTCCAAAGCGCCTGCAAGGCGGAGCGCAAGCGGTTGCCGCGCAAATGGAGCGCCTGCTGGAGGGGCGGGTGGGGCCAAGATTGCCTGGAGAGGCTCCAGTTGCGGAAAAAAGCCCGGCAAATCAAGGCTTTGAGCGAATCCCTGGAGGACGCCGGCTATGGCGGGCATCTGAAGAACATACTCGGCGCGCAGCTCCCCATGCTTTTGGAAAAGCACGGAGGGATTGAGGATCTGCGGAAGCATCCAACCCATAATATCAAGACAATTGTACTGTTCTTAACTATTATGTAGATTTTATGCCTTTCCTCCAGATGTTTTTATCTTGTCTTTTTCAAGGCCTTAAGAACCATATGCCAGTCATATAGCGCCTCCAAGATGATAGCAATTGCTGAAAACAGTTTAATGTCTTTAACTGCGAAAAATCCTGTTCTAGAACTTATGACTCATCATACAATTCCTGAATTGTAGAAATTTTGGATTCTTGCTCACATAGGATATGTTGCAATGCCTCCTATGCTGCTTATATTGAAAGCTTGTAGAATCCTCATTAGTGAATGCGATTAAGCAGTAGATAGTGCCCGTCTTAATCTTTAAGAGAGGTCGGTTAACCATCAACTGCCATCTTAATGTGTCAGCTCGTGACTTTGTCTTTGTCAAGGATACTGAGAGAACTGGAATTGCATTCATCACAAGAGTAACTATAATTGACTTTGTTGTAATAAGCTTTGCGCGTAAATGCTTATTCTGGATACTCATCTTTTAAATAAAATGGTGAGACATTAATGGAAGCCAAGTCTTATAATGACAGCATAATCATGCATGGATAAAAAGGGTCGCCATTATGGCGAGAATGAAAAAGATTTCTCTTTGCACATAAGCCATATTAGGATTTGAGAAATTAACAGCTTAAATATCAGAAACATTGACGTTCATCTCAATTTTCACGTTTAACATTGTCAGATTTCATGATCTGCCTCTTAGTTCACTCCATTCAAGCCCTGTTTTGCCTAAGGAGAGCTTCAGCCAACGCTGAAGACTTCTCTCAGCAAGGAAAATTGTTGCCTTAGCTCAAGACTGATAATGGGATGCATTATCAGTCTTGAGTCATTAAGTAGCGCCATAATGCTGAGCTTTAACAAGTCACTGTTTGAGCATATCATTTAGGCTTTGGGAAATTTAATAGCTTAGCTCTCAGCAATTTTGTCTATCGACTAGATTACCGCTGAACAATGGCAGATTTCTTTATACTCCGAGATATGCTTGCAAAATTATAAAAGTTCAGTCTCTACAAACTTGGATTTTTTTGGGAAGCTTATTGCTTTTTGAAGTGTGCCGCCATCTAGAAGTTCTTACCATATTGTAAAATCATCAAGCCCTTGCAAGATTCAAGCAGCATTGAATTGGAAGCGTTGATTGTTATGAAATGAATGAACTGCTCTATCAGACCATTTGAAAAAATCCAAGAGTAGAATAACGCGTTTCTTGGTAAGCATCATCAAAATACAGATCTGCTCTTGCCATCCATAAATACATTCTAAAGCAATCTCTTGAAAGAGTCATTGGTTGAAAGTTAGGGAACATCATGAGAATGTGCATGCACAGTCCTAAGTTGTATTTAAATTCTCAGCCAATGATTTTTTCAGATCAAGGGGATATAATTTATCATGGTGCTTTTCGAGTTGCGTTAGCCCGCAATCCTTTAGCCAATGCCAGAACTGCGGCTAATTTTAAGGGCGCTGAGGTGATTTGAACGGGCAAATCCTACAGGCAATTGGTTGCTTATGCAATGTGTGATTTCGCTTTATGTGATAGGGGTTTCAGTATGTGAATTTTACTAGGCATGGTTCTAGTAGTAGCTTTCATAGGAATTTTGCCCTATTGCTTTAGAGCGCAAGCAAGTATCCTCAGGCGTCAGGAAAGTATAAAGGCGGCTTCGGAAAGTTCACTGCTTATGTGCGCTGCTTTTTCCTGGGTGGCATTGCCGGATTTCTAATGAGCGATATTTCGTCCCTTTTACTTGTTTTTGGCGCATCCAAGGCGAATATCTAAAAAAGCGCACCCGGCGGGTGCGCTTGCATAGCGGTCTGAACGCTAATAGTCCTCATAATCCCGGAACATCAATGATTTTAAACTGAAGAACCCGCTTTTCCGCCTGGCCTTACCTCGAAACGCCAGCAATGCGTTGCTTTATTCATCCGAAAGGTGCGGCTTTTCAGGTTCGAATGCTGAAAACAGCCTTGAAGCCGCAGCCTCAACACTATACCCTGACAGATATGCTCAATGGGTTCGATAAGCGCCATTATGCAGTCATCCGCTACATTGCAGATGCTCAGGCGATTCGCCGCCCTGCCTGCTGTGTCTCCAGAAGCATCATGAAAAGGCAAGGCGATCGGAATTCCTGATGCTGTAGCCGCCGGTTTCGGGCGCCCCCTGAACCTGAAGAATCCGGGGCATTTCCTCGCAGACGCTTGTATTATAAGCAGGGCAATCGATGATTTTGGCGATTATTCAATGAGAGAGCCTAACTGCAGTGATTGCTTGCTGAAAGATAAAACCTATTTCACCTAAAGCAAATAGTCATTGACAAGCATTGATATGTATGCGTTTGAAGCCTCAATTCCAAGGGATCTCTTTGGAATCAACCAGTTGTCCAAGCAATCAAGCATAGCGTAGCTCAAAGCCTTGTCGTCAAAGAATGCAGCCGAATTGGAATCTGCATCCTCTATGCATATCCTGCCCCCTGCAAACACTTGCATTTGCAGCCTGTTTTCGAATAGGGGGCTTCTTGTGACGACCAGCTTGAATGGGTCGCTTTCATCATTGGAGCGGTTCATTAAATCCGTCAAGGCGCATTTGGTTTCTTCCCTTGACAGAGGTGGATAGCCGTGTGCGGGAACCCCGCTTGAAGCAAAATTATGCAAGCTCCCCATGCTCATTACGCAGGTGTTTCGTCTCCTTGAGACGGACTCGCGGCTGCCTATCGCACTATCCACACGGCTGCAAAACGCTTTCATCCCAATCGGCTCATTCGCCGGTTCATCTGAGGATGCGATGGCGCCGCTTTTTAAAACCCTGTCTCTATAGCTATTCAATATGGTTGGCGGCATCAAGTTAAACTGAGGATGCTTGCAAAAGAGCAAAGAGTCCTCTTGGCTATCAATTGCGCCTAGGTTGGAAAATGGCTTGGAGGTTTGCAAGACCGGCCTTTCCTTGTTCAGCCTTATGCTAGAAAATAACGCGTTTAAAAAAGAGTGCATTTGAAGCTCCGAGGATTTGACGCACATCGATTTATCTGAAAGGGAAAACCAATAGGCGGTATTTGGCGAGTTCTTTTTCCAAGCGCTGATTAAGACGCTGTCTTTAGCATAGGCGTTTGAGTGTTGCGAAATGGCGGAAAGATAAAGAGAGTAGCTTCCAATCCGCAGGATAGGCAATTTCGTTGTCAAGCTCATTATGCTGTCGATGTATTTGCAAGGAGGGCTGGCAAAAACTTCACTAAAATGAATTGTTTCAACCTGCTTCTTAGCTCTTGAAACAACCTCAAATATATATGCCAGCTTTGAGAAGACTCTAGCATTGACGCAATTAACTACTTTTATTTCAAAAAATTCGCTGTCTTGATCTGAAAAGATCGTCCATAGCAATTTATTCGCGCTGACATTAACTGATTCGGATGATTTTTCATAGAAGCTGACATCAAAATTAATCGCTGGGGATGCCGGCCTATGCAAATGAGCTGTTATGGCTTTCCAAGATTCGCGCCTTTCGGGTTCGATGGCTCCAATTCTCAAGATTTCCTCAGATAATTGCATATCATCTTCAGAGAATTCAAGAATGTTGCAAAGCAATTCCCTCAGCTCTTTTTCCTGGATCCATTTTTTCGCTGTAAGCTTGTAGATCTTGGTTCTTTCAACTCCCGCCTTATCAGCCAGCTGCTTCATGGAAATGGATTGTTCAAAGGCTTTATCTCTTATAAAATCTGAGAACCTAGGATAATCAGATGCTTCGAGCGAGGCAAGAATTGTATTAGTCATTTGCAGACTCCTCAGAAGTTAGGGAATTGATGAAGAGCTGGGCTTCTTCCATGGAGATTGCGTACTTCGGAATCAACCAGTTCTGGACATAATCAAGTAAGGCTGATGAGAGCTTCTTGCTTAAAAACACTGCTTGGTCATCAATGGGTTGCTTGAATTCCCCTTCCAGTCTCTCAAAATATATATAACCGCTTGAATAGACTTTTAGCAAGCTCTTGTCTTTCATCAGAGGCATATGAGTTATCCTCATTGAGAATTTGTCTTTTGGATCCAAAGAGCGTTTTAGATGCGTCCGAAAGATTTGCGCCACCTCTGATTTTGTAAATGGCAGAAAGCTGCTGATGTAATCATTGCTTCTGCCAGTGGCATAGAACTTGCGCAAACCATCCTTGCTGTAGACAGAAAGGGTTTCATTCATGAAAGTCATTTCATAGCGTCTCCTTTCCTCTTCCAAAACGGTTTCCACTGCCTCCGTCAAGTCGCATCCAGGGGACATTTCTGCGAAAAAGAGCATTGAGTCCGCAGAAAGGCTGTCAATCATCCTTTCTTTCAGAGACAAGTAAACCTCGGGAGGTATTTCATTGTAGCAGGGATCGGACTTAAGCAATACAGACTTATCGGATATTTTTTCATTATGCTTATTCTCTTGAATAGCGGTGCCAAAATCTGATTTCCTGTATAGCTGGAGATTGAATTCTCGCTTGTAGGCAAAGAAATTTTCGCGAAGAAATCCCAGCGCAGGCTCACTTAAAGTCATGAACACCGAATCGTCAGCTTGTGAGAGCTTTAAAACGAAATGCTTGGCTTTGGCTGCAGGATCCTCAGGCTTAGCGATGCTGACAATAACAGTGTCATCCAAAAAGCGGAGGCCGTCATCAGGCGTGTCAAATCTAGCAAACAGCGAGTATCCTTTAAGCTTCAACTCAGAAAGATCAAATATAGTCAAAAGAAAACTCTCAATCAAAAGGTCGATTCTTTGGGCCTGCATGTCAGCCAAGTGAATTGTTTGAATGTTGTCTTTGAAACAAGCCGCCTTTTTGAGAAAAAGCATTAGCTTTGGCAAAACGGAAGGGCTTAGGCAGTTAACTATGTCGACATGGCATTGATATCCATTTTCAGACTCTTCTCTGAAAACACTTTCGAACAGGCTGTCAGCGCTTTGAGAGTGACCATCATCCTGGCATGATATTTGATAATCCTCAATTTCATATCTATGCCCATCAAATATGTATTTGTCAATCAACTGCCATGAACGCATTCTTTCATCTCCAAAAGCTTCAGCCCTAAGAGCCTCCTCTAGTTCCCACGCCTCTTCACCATCCATTTGAAGAGCTGTTTTCAAGTGCTTCATCAAGATGCCGTCGCTTAGGAACTTATTTGCCGAATACTTGTAAAGAGATGCGATGTCAAGGAATATTTCCCCTGAGAGCTGTTGCATGCTCATATTCAGGGACTTGGCTTTTCCTTTGATTATTTCCATGTATCGGGATTTGCTTTTCGATGTTTGCATAAAACGCCTTCTGCCTCCAATACTGTAAGCTTGTGAATGTTGAATGCTAATTTTATGCTGGAGAAGTCGCATTGGCATAAGACAATTCTTAGCTTTTCGCACTCGCTGTATAATCAAGCTTCAAAAAAAGGAACATTTGATAAAAATTATATACTGATTTGCAATCAAATGTACAGACTTTGAGGTCTGATTATCCATTGAACCGATCTATAATCTGCCACCAACATCAGACTTTAGCACGAAAATACATTTTATGGACATTTGTCCATGCCTCGAATACACAAATGACTTAATATTTT
The DNA here is from genome assembly GCA_031269465.1 of Clostridiales bacterium. Lineage (GTDB taxonomy): Bacteria > Bacillota > Clostridia > Lachnospirales > WQUN01 > JAISWZ01. The sequence continues at coordinate 38,720 of JAISZB010000292.1, forward strand.
CACCCTTGGCGGTGAAGCGCAGCGTCATAGGGGGTTAGTACGAAAATCAGTATATTGACTGTTTTGATTGAGTCGCCTCGATTCGCATAAAACAATCTAACTAGCGGGAGTTTATAAGTTAGTGAATAAAAACTCACGACAAGCCTAAATATCAAGGTTTGAAGAGGTTTTGCAGTGTATTGCCTAACGACAAATAGCACTTGTCAAAAACCTATGCTTAACCTATTATACAGACAAATTTATTCGTGGGGTTAGGCAATAAAAATCCAGCACTCACAACTTCGCTTAAATACGGCGTTTCAAATAAAAAAATTATTTAACTTGTAAACTCACGCTAGGGTGGCGCTTGGGAATGGAATTTGAAAAGCCTAAGAAAATAAGCAGTGCTTTAGAATTGATTTTAACAAGGGATGCAATGATTTAGGGTCAAAAAACTTACTGGCTCAAAGAAGTTTTTATTACATATTGGTTTGGTTTTTTTTATATGTTGCAAACTGATAAAAAGGACTTATACGCTTAGATATTTAATATAATTAAAATCAGAAAACATGATAAATCAAACATAAATTACAACATGATAAATCAATCGTATAGTCAGAGATACATTGAAAACATGATATAATTCAGTAAATTTGCCATCATATAAAAGGAAATCATTAATTTCTTCCAATGCCGTACCTTATGCAATTGTACAGCAGAATCATGGAGCTGTCGATATGATATAGGTTCTAACATAGGATTATATGCAATGTATAATAGTAATTATAAAAAGAGCAAAAATATAAAATTTTATTATCGGTTTTTACTGAGGCATTGCTCCGCTCTTATATCTAGACCAATATCATATGTTCCTAGCACTCCTTTAATAGGGACAATAGAATGCATGTGATCCTACACATTAAATACATATGTGGAATATTGGCATGAAAAAAATTATACTCGCATTATGAGTTGTACAAGTCTACTGGCTCTTTTATACTCGGATTATTTTCGATATCCGCCTTATCAGTACATATATAATATAATATACTACTCTACGGTGTTCGTTCTCTGACTTAGAAATTCCGCACTACCCTCATTAATTCGTGTTGATCCCTAACCCCAAGCTTTCGATATATACTGGTTTTTTGGTTGGCTATCGTTTTAGGCGAGGAACGGAAAAAAACATCTTCATTTGCAGTCAGCAACCGAAGTACATCACGTTCAGCATTAGTTAACTCCGACAACAGGAGCGTTTTAATGTACAATGCTTCAGGTGTAATTGAGTGAAAGCATTCTTTTATTCGAGTGGTTAAGCTTCGTAAACTGCTTTTTTTAATATATCCTGAAGCATAGGCTTTTTTGCCTGCGCTTATTACCACATCCTCACGCTCTACAGATGTAAACAGCAACACTTTCGCATTAGTAGAAGTTCTAATATCGTGAGCAGCTTTAATACCTGTTAATTCACCATCGGCCAAGTTTAAATCTATCAAGGCGACATCGGGTCGGAGCTTTTTTGCAAGACTGATACCAGCTTTTGCAGCATCAGCCGTACCGTCAAACGATAAATCACAATCTCTTTCAATTGCCTTTTTTACTAAAAAGGAAAAATCTGCGTCGTCTTCCAGGAAGATAACCCGAATCTGCTCCATTATTTCTCCCTCCATTAGACTCATGACGAGCGTTTGCCAGTTCGACCCTCTCAATAGGCAACTGCAATTTGACAGTCGTTCCGTATTTGGAGGTTCTCTCAATACAAATATCGCCGCCATGCTTTTTCATAACATTTCTGCAATATGTCAAACCAAGTCCATAGTTGCTTTCGGACAATTTCGTTGTAAAATAAGGCTCAAATACATGAATTAAATCATCTTGATTGATACCTGAGCCGTCATCTGTGAGAGACAAAATGTAGAACCCCTCTGCGTAGTCAAATTTCCCTGTCGCATGAAATTGCCCTCTACTATGCGCTTGTTTTACTGCATAAACCGAATTCTGTATGATATTAGCAAAAACTTCATACATGTGATGCCTATCACAGATCCAGACAACGTTACAATTCTGTTCAAACTCCAAATTTAATATCACCCCGTCTGGAGCGGAGTTTACTGCAAGTGACAGCAGTTCAGTAAGATGCACAAATTCATTTGTTACATCTATTTGCCCTGTCTGTTGTATGTATTTGTCGAGTCCAACGCGCAAAGCTTCCATAGCACGTAGGATAATTCCGTATTCCTCTGGCATCGGATGTTCAGAACAAGCCATTAAATTCTCAACACAAATTTCCACTTTAGAAGTCTGGTTCTTAACTTGATGACGCAAATACTGAACCCCTTTGTTTGGAAAATTCAGCTCAGAATCCCATTCAAAGCTCTCTTGGTTCAGCTTAAGCCCCATAATGCCATTTTTAAATGCAATCCTAATATAAAATATTACGCTAAACACCAGTACAAAAACTGTTATCTGCCATAAGTTCTGCTTTCTATAGGGGTTTATCATATACGGTACATAAGTAGTAATTAATGCCGTCCAAAGTGGTAAAAGTGTTACTAATGCTAGTAGACGCCTTTGCTTACGAACATTCTGCATCGTTTCTTTCTGAAGACTGTATACAAATAGGACGGTTACAAAAATTTGCTCCAAAATGCTGTATGTACCGAATGTAACCCAAAATACACGGGTCATGACGCGATCATCATTCCATGACCAAGGTGGAAAAGCAACCGACAGGCCGATTACTACTGCTATTTCCATTATGGATGCTAATCTTTTAAAATATGGATGGCGCTTATTTATTCCGCAAATGTACATTATAGCATTTGCTGTTACTGCAGGCGCAAGAGCGCCGCATATCCATTCCATACAACTATATGCAATAAACAGCGGATATCCCCAAAATTCTTGAGGCAACCGTTCCAGTATCCACGGCACCAAATATCTTATGTAAGTCTCTTTGATTGCTGAAAAAGAAAAGAGTAGCGCCGCAAATGCTGACCACTTATTCGTGCTATTTTTGGGGCTGGATACATAGAACAGCATTACAAGTATAATCGCAAAAATGGAAGCTAGATTGATAATCAAATGCAATCACTCCCACACTGGCTCAAGCCCTTAACCTAGCTTTAATTCTTAAGTCTCAAAAAAATTTCGATAACATTTTAACTACTAAAGTATACTATCTTATACATGTTATGTCAGTAAATATTTTTAATTTTCCCAAAAAATATAGGAGTCAGACTATGCTCTCAATCTAGAGACTGCACACATAAACAAAGTGAGCTGCGTCCACAACCCAAAAAACCCGCAAAAAATAATGCATTGCCCATGAGCATATTGCAGAATAATGCTGTTGTCCCAAATCAACCTAATATATAGGAATAGAAATATATCAAGACAAGCGAAGAAACGCTCTAATTTTAGGCCTATAGCTGCATTGCCAAGATATATTTCCTTAGCTCCTATGCTGGTTGATTGCATGGATTTGAAACTGGCTCGGAAATGATCAAAAAGCGCCCTGCAGCATTTCATGCTTGCAGGGCGCTTGGATTTGGGGATTGAATCCACGGGCCGCCGTCCTAATGCTTGCGGCCATGGCCTCTTTTGAGGAAGGCGATGGGGTTTGGCTTGGGTGTTCCCTCAGCGTCATCCGCCGGCAGGCTCTTGTCCCTGCCATGCAGGTACTTGTTTGCGAGCTCAGGGGTGACTTCCGCGTATACAAGGGTGCCTTTGAAGCTTTCGTGTCCCAGGAAAGCCCTGATGGACGCGAGCGAGTCGCCGCTCTCCAGCAGGTGGACGGTGATGGAGTGCCTCAGGCAATGGAGGTACACCCTATCCCCGGGGGCGATGCGGCCGATCTCGTTTTTTCCATTCAGGACGGCAATCGACTGCCTGCTGAAGTCCATGCGGCTCCAAGTCAGGGAGAGCGCCACGCCCAAGCGCAAGTCGCATCCATAGAGAATGCGCACCAGCATCGGGAGCTCATAGTCTGAGATGCTTGCTTGCGGATTGTTGATCCTGGCGTCTGCGGCGGAGAAGATCCTGCTGATCTCATCGCTGGAGAAAATGTGCGCCTGATAGCCGCTCTTGCGGGCGGGACGCTCCGGCAGCTCAAGCGCGTGCCCCCAATGAGGCGAGCAGTTATAAATCTCGCATAACTGCTCTTCAATGTCAAAACCATACCCTCACGCATGAAAGCTGAACTTGGACTCATTGACGCTTCCTGGCCTTCTTGCTATCGCTTAGGCGTTATGCCTGCGCAACCGCGACCGATTGGCTTTAAAGATTCCGGCTTTGCCGAACGCTCCTATCGCTGCGCACCTCGCTAGAATTTCACCTCTTTGGGTGGAGTGAGCGGCGGGAATGATTCAAGGACGGCAACGCCCTTCTCCAAATAAAAAACCTCGAATACAGGATTGTCAGGGCTTTGATACAAGCCCGCAACTGCCGGCATCGCGTCCATGACTTTTCTTTTTGCCTCAATGCTCTCATCGAATGCCACATGGCCGCTGAGGCGCAGGTATTGGGAGAAGTCAGGCTTCGTGAACATGATTTCAGCGTAAGGGACAGCTTTTAGCTGAGCATAGACCTTTTTTGAGTTGTTGGTGCAGAACCAGAACTTGCCGTCTTCGTAAAAGCCAAATCCAAAGGCTCGAACCCTCGGTTGCGAACCGTCTGCAGTGGCAAGATAACCTACGTTGTTCTGTGAAATGAAATTCAATACATCCTCCATGATAATCACCCTGTTCCTTTCTAGAATAATGGGGCTTAAGCGGCATGCATAGCTTCCTCCACAGCTCATTGCCTCGGATGAGGAGTGATGCGCAGCAGCCGCTATGCCGATTTGCAGCCAAATGGACCGATTTTGACATCTGATTATCCACTGAAACATTGAATGATCCTATCTCAAGATCGGAAATTTACAAATCAATATGCAGCTCGCCAAGGCGTTGCTAAAGAATCTCGAAAACATCTCCAGGCGTTGTTCCGTTTTCATTGAAGGAATCCACTTGAGCATAATAACGCTGGCCTTTTGATAGCATGCCGAGCGACAGATGAGTCTTCTCGTAAAGCGTCCAGCAGGAATACAGCTTGTCCTTTTCGATTCCATAGGAAACATTGTAGCCAATCGCGCCTTTCGCGGCCTCCCAGCTGATGGCAGCGTCAAGTTCGCCGCTCATGCGGCCCGATGCAGATGCCTTGGCTGGAAGCTGGCCGCAGCCTTTGCCAAAGATCCTAAGGCCGCTTACAGTGAATGGCATGCCGTAGGGCATGCGCAAGCCCACGCAGCGAACAAAGCGGATTTTTTTTGATTGCTCAAGCTCAATGTACTCGTGGTTATGATCATCTAGGGATCCTCGGGTATCCTTGAGAATTTCCCAAGTGATTCCATCCTTTGACGCCTCAACCATAAACTCTGCCGCCGGACAGCCAATGTCAATGAAGCGTTTGCTGAAGACTTGCTCAAACTTCTCTTCCGGGATCCCCTGAGGGGCGATTTGGTGGTCGCCAAGGTTGAGCTGAACTGCGAACACATCCATCTCCACTGACAGATCAACTGTGATGTGCTGGCCTGGGGAGGGATCCGCAGCCATCCAATAATCGCGCGCATCCTCATTGACGGCGTTTTCAGGGCCGCAGCCATTAGCATGAGAACTGGCTGTGACATGCTTTTTATAGGAAAGAAGCATCCAGCCGGCGCTTGCCTCCCATGGCTCCCTTTTTGACGGCGGAACGGAAATTGGATAGTCTGCCAGGCGCTGATTTACGAAAAAAACTCCATCTTGGTCAAAGCCGGCGGGAAACAAGCCTATTCGCCTTTCAAACATATGGTTTACGCTTATTCTCATGGTTGCAATATGCCACCAGTTGCCGAACTTGTCGCAAAAAGTGCTGCCGTGCCCAGCCCCGGTGATGAATCCTCCGGGCTTGCTGGAAACCGGGTTATGCGCAGCGTAGGTGAAAGGCCCCAAGGGCTTGTCTGAGGTATAGACGCCGTCAGAGTACACATTGTAGGCTGTGTGAGGAGCGGAGTATTGAAGGTAGTACTTGCCTCCATGCTTTGTCATCCACGCGCCTTCAATGAAAGGGCCGCCTGTGAGGTGCGGGCTTTTGACCTGCAGCCTGAGGTCGTTGTTCTCAGCGCAGCGCTCCCAGCCATGCGATTCCGGGCGCCCTTCAATAAGCGCTGTCTTTTCGCCTATAGGCTCCATAGTTTTTCGATCAAGCTCAACGCCCCATATCGGAGTCCGATCCGAGCTGCCGTAGTACAGGTAAACTCTTCCATCATCATCCTGAAAAAGGTTTGGATCCAGAAAAGACAGGCTCGTTGGAATCCGCTCAAATGGGATTCGCAGCGGATCCTCGCTTCTGTAGAAATAGTTTTTCACCCAGGAGCCAGCGCAGACATACAGCGAGCCGTCAATCTCCCTCGCATCCGGAGCGTAGTCGCAAGGGGGGAGCTCAAGGGTTTCCTTGTATTCCCATCGAACCAGATCATCGGAATGGTAGAAACCTTTGGTCATGGATGCGAAAAGAAAATATCTGCCCTTGAACAGAACTAGGGAAGGATCCGCCATTTCACGGAAAATGCTGGTCTTGCCGCCTTCGATGTCATGCTGGTGCATGTATCTGATGTTGAGCGGGTTGCAAATTGTTCTCATGCCGTCCTCCAAAGGCTTCCGGGTCTTTAAGCTCCAGCGGGGCACGCCCTGCGCCTATCGGCTCAAACTCAGATAATGCTGATTTGCAGTCAAATGCGCCTGCTTTGAAACTAGACTATGCATTAATGCCTGCATTCAAGCCGAAATAGGAACTATTAACGTTAATCAGCATGACAAGGGTTTTCATGCGCAGTTTTGCTTTCCGCCGGATAAGCTTAAAGCCCCAGGCTTTCCTGAGATGAAGCGGGCATTGCGCCAATGCCCGTTTCATCTCAAGGTACTGCCTAGGCGCCGTAGATTGCCTTGGCCTCGTTGATCTTGTCTTTCATGTAAGCCTCAATAGTGGATAGGCCCATTTTTTCCGCTTCTTCAAACATGGAGTTGTAAATGGACTCGAATTCCTCTTCTGATGAGGCTGTAGCCATTTTTATCTCTGTTGTGAAGAACAGCCCGGAGGGGTTGGCAAACAAGTTGTTGTATATGATGGATTCATCGGACCCTTCCACCGGAATGGCATAGGACATCCATGGCTTGTTGGCGAAATGCGCGCGTATCACAGGATAGTTCGGAGTTGTGGCTTCATCTATGTCTTGGCACCGTGAGACTGCCTCGAACACTCTGGAAGCCCCGAAGTAGAAAAACGGGTTGTAAATCTCCTGGTATGTGTTTTCAAGATAGGCGTCATTCCATTCCTTGCTGAAGGTTGGATTGCCGTTCTCGTCCAACGTGTACTCATGTCCTTCACGGCCCCACTGGGTCAGCTTCTTGCCCTCGTCGGTCAAGGTCCACGCCAGGAATTGAAGAGCGCCGGCGGGATCCTTGCAGTTCTTTGTTATGAATGTCGACATGAAACCCAAATCGGACATGTAATAGCCGTCTGGGTCGCCAACAACAGGCGCCTCGTAAACATATGCGTTTGGATCAACATCCCTTTGAAGCTCTATTTGCGCGGCAAGAGCGTTTCCTTGGCAACCTGAGAACGCCGCGAAAGCCTGTCCTTGTGAAAGCATGGATGCCGAAGTCGAAATATCCCACGCCCAGTTGTCAGCGGGTATGCATCCAGCGCTGAAAAGCTTGTAGATATACTGCATGTACTGCTTATAGTTCTCATGCTTTACGTAAGGTATCCAATCGCCGCTTGCCGACTCCACAAATGTGCACCCCAAGTTGCCCATGCCGAGGTTGCACCGGATGTATTCGAAATAAGTCGAGAACGGGATGAAGACAGCGGTTGTCAACTCCGGAAACGCGTCCTTGGCCATCAGAAGCATGTTTATGACATCATCCATGGTCTCCATTTTAGGGCTTCCCATCTGCTCATACAAGTCATGCCTGTATAGGAGGCTTCCGATGGTGGGCGCGCCAAGGTTGTAGTTCTCAAGCGTTCGCCAGTCCTCAGTGGAGTCGAAATGGCTGAGCACCGCATAATACTTGCCTTCATCCTGGGAGAATGACATGGCGCTCGCCTGGTGCATTTTTGGTATCAGGTTCGGATCAAGGCCGTATTGTTCGATGATGCCTCCAAGATCGTAGCATAGCTCTGACGAGGATAGATTAGAGCGCAGGTCGGATGTCGCGATGATGTCTGGCAAGTCTCCGGATGCGATAAGCGTCCCCAGCTGCTGGTTGTCGATTACAACGCTTGGCTTGAGGGTGACGCCCAAGCGCTTCGTTATCTCTTCAGGTATGACGCCGTTGAAATTGTCCGCAGGGAACCAAGAGTAATTGAATAAAACTGAAAATTCTCGCGGATTGTCTGGGGAAAGAGGCGGGACTGCCTCTTTGGCGGTTTCCGCAGCTGAGCTTCCTGAGCTTGCGGAGGCTGCCGGGCTGTCTGAGCCGGCGTTGCCAGAGTTGGCAGAACCGCTAGAGTTGCCGCATGCAGCCAGCGCCATGATAATGGCCATGGCCAAGGATGTAAGCGATGCAAAGCGCTTGTGATTGAATGGCATGCAAAACCCTCCTTATTTTATGTTTCTTAGCAAAAAAAACTTGTCTAGCCCTTGACTGAGCCAAGCGTGGTGCCGGCTATGATGTAGCGCTGAAAGAATGGGTACACAGCTAGAATGGGCGTCACCGCAATGGTCATCGCTGCGAGCTGAACCGACAGGGAAGTGGCTTTTATCCTGGTTCCCGCCTCAGTCGCGGCCGCGGAATTGAAGTCCACGTATGACCTTCTGATGACAGCCATAAGCTTGTAAGCCAGCGTGCGCAAGTTGTCGTTTTGAATGAAGAACGCGCTGTCGTACCATGAGTTCCAATGCCCGACAGAGGTGAAGATGGCAATGGTCGCTATGAGAGGCAGGGATACTGGAATGACGATGGAGGAGAAGATTTTTATCTCGCCTGCGCCGTCTATCCGGGCGGACTCGTTCAATTCGCTGGGCAGGCCCTGGAAAAATGATATGGCCACAAGCATGTAAAAGATATTGAGAAGCGAAGGCGCTATATAGACGGCGAAGCTGTTTAGCAGGCGGAGGGATCTAAGCACTGCGTAGTAAGGAATTATGCCTCCTGAGAAGTACATGGCGAAGATGATGACGCCCATGTACGCCTTTCTGCCAATTAGCTCCCTTTGAGAGAGTCCGTAGGCTACAACGGATGTGAACATGACTGTGAGGAAGGAGCCTAAAACGGTTCTGGCCGCAGTCACCCCTATGGCCTTTACCCAGGACAGATCCTTGAACAGCTGCTCATAGTTTTGAAGCGTGGGCTTCCTGGGCCAAAGGTAGATGCCTCCAAGCTGTGCGTCCAAGCCTTCGTTGAAGGAAAGCACAATGGCAAGGAAGAACGGGTAGACGGAGGCGACAAACACCACTGCCAGAATGGCGAAGATTATCGCGTCCAGAACCTTGTCCTCCATTGTCCGCCTGTTTGCGCGTCTCAAAACAATCCCTCCCCCGTCGTTTTGCGAGCTATGAAGTTGCTTATGAGCACCAGCGCGACAGAGATGACGGATTGGAAAAGGCCGGCAGCCGCCGCGTAGGAGTAGCGCCCTTGCGCGAGTCCAATGTCCAGCACGTAGGTCTGGATGATCCGAGAAGCGTCCTGGTTTGCTCCATTGCCCAAAAGGTAGCTCTGCTCAAAGTTTGAGCCCGACAAGCCTCCGCCCAGGAGGCTTCCCAAGGCCAGGATCAGCACGACTGTGATTGTGGGCAGTATGCCTGGCAAGGTGATGTTGGAGATGCGCCTCAGGCGTGACGCGCCGTCAATCTCTGCGGCCTCGTACAATGTGGGATCAATGGAGGTGATGGCCGCCAGGAAGATGATGGTCCACCAGCCGGTTTCCTTCCAAAGCGCGGTTATGACCGCAAGGGGCATGAAGTATTTCGGGCTCGTGAGTATTTGGAGCTTCTGTCCCGCCAGCGCGGAAATTGCGTCATTAAGGACGCCATTGGTAGTTGAGAGCAGGATCTGGCAAAAGCCCGCCACAATCACCCAAGATATGAAGTAGGGGAGGTAGCTCACCGTTTGGACAACCCTTTTAATTGTCCTGTTGCGCACCTCGCTTAAAACAATTGCCAAAAAAATGGGCAGGGGAAATAGAAACACAATTTTGGCAATTGACAGCATGATGGTGTTGTACATCAAGTGTCCAAATTGGTAGTCTGTGAAAAAAGCGTTGAAATGCTTGAGGCCCACAAATTTGGAAGTGAAGATTCCCATGATTCCCGATTGGATCTTATAATCCTTGAAGGCCATGAGAATTCCGAACATGGGCAGGTAATTGAACAGGAGCAGAAATAGAACGCCCAATAGCACGAACAAATGAAAGTAACGCTGTTTCCATATGCGTATCCAAAGGCTTTTTTTATATTCGGATTTTCCTTTCAACTTGAGCCTCCTTCAACCCTTTGCTTTTTGCAGCTATAAGCCGTGCTTCGCCAAGACGCGCAGCAACCCCAATATCCCAGCGGCGCCAGAGCAAGTCCATGGAATGGCTGTTTTAGGCTCCTTCTTTTCTTTTCTCAAAAGGTCTTCTCGAAGCTCCAGCTCATTTTCTTTATAGGCGTCTTGAGCGCGCAGGGTTCTTCCCGTCCATGGATCATTGCTAAAAGGAGGCAGGGAGTCGCCAAGTCCTTGCGATTGAGAAAGCTTCGCAACTCTTTGCGCGATGTCCAATGCGAGGGGCTTGAAGCCGGCATCTAAAAGTCCTGTGACTAAAATGAGCTGAACTGCCGGGTTTACGCCTCCGCGAACGCCTGAGCCTGAAAGGGAGAATTCCTTGCTGCCGAGCTTCTCGCTCGCGACCCCGCCAGGAGTCAAATATGAGCCTTCATCCCCAAGCTCTTTTGCCAGGGCTTCCATGATGAAGCCTGGCAATCGGCTTCCGAGCATAACGGGAAGAAAGCGCAGAACGCTGCCGGTTTTGAATTCGGCCCCGGTTTTTGCGTTTCTGCAGATAAAGGCGTCGTTTCTCCAGAGGCCGTCAATCATTGAGCTCACAATGCTTTTGGATAATTCGGCGTACTTGAGCCCGTCATCCTTTTTCCCCAGCTTTCCCGCCAACAGGGAGCAAGCTTCGCACGAGAGCGCAAGCCACGACGAGAAATCAGCGGACTCCAGGGGGAGGCCCTTGATGAAAGCGGTAGAATCCATCCACCCGCTTTCTCGTGGATGGAAGTACATGGGGAGAAGGCTTCCCTCCTTGCATCTGGCCTTAAGAATCCATCCTGCTTGCTTTTTCAATGCGTGAAGGAGGTTTTCAGCTTCCTCATCCGAGAAAGTGAAGCCATCCTTGATTAGAGAGCATGCGGCAAACCCGTGCATCGGAGCGCCGGCGCTGAGCCAGTCATCAACTGTGCAGCCGACGGCGAAAGGCAATTGCCCAAGCTTGTCTTGATGGGCGAACATGTTCATGAGAAGCTCGCAAGACTCATCTTCATTTTCTGAAAGGGCCAATGCCGCTATAGCTTGCTGCCAGCTGACGGCGCACGCCAGCTCCGACTTGGACGAGTATGCCGCAGGTGCTTTAAGCGCGCCTCCCGCAGGCATCCGCAAGCAGTGCAGCGCAAAAACGCTTGCCTCCAGAAGCGGGTTTTGCGTATTTTTAGGCGCCGACTTAGCCAAGTATTCGGAGAATTCAGATTTCCTCAAGCTTGCGGCTTTATCGAATGGCAAATAGGAGGATGCCCTCACCCCATTCGAATAATACTCATGGATTGCCGCCTCAAATGTTCCTGTTTCAACTGACGGGCTGAAATCTATGGTGAATTCTTTGGTTCTTGCGGCGGCATGCATCCAAAAGGCGTCGTGGCGCATTGAACCTGCAAGTGGAACAAAAAGGAGCTTTCCTATTATGGAAAAAGCGGCTTCAAGGGAACCATCCTCTCTGGGCGCGGCATTCTCATAAATCTCAATATCGTCAAATGAAAGCCTCAGAGAGGCTCCGGTTCCTCTGACCCTGAGAATGCCAGGCTTCTCAAAGCAAAATTCAATAGTTCCAGTTGTGGACTTCAGAGTGAGCTTTCCGGGATCAGCAAAGTACTCCCTGACCCTGTCTTTCTTGTTGTCTATGACCGGGGAAATGTGAATCAGTTTGGGGCGCTCTACCAAAGGCGAAGGCGATCTCGCGAAGCAGAGGTAAAGCTCCCTCGTTTCCGCATCCTCCCTGATGACCATCTGTGAGTCCCTTGCGCTATATGGAAAGGAGCAAAGATCAAAATTTTCACTGGTTCCAAACATATGGCATTCTCATCTCCTAGAGCTCTCTAGCATGGCTTTATCCAGTTTGCCGCAACATTCACTATTCTATGCTTTAGAGATCTCTTCAAGAAATCCTGCAAGCGACAGAAACATAGCGGCCGCAAGGGAATTGAGCTCGCCGCCTGGCTGGCTGAAAATGTCGCTGAAATCCCCGCCTTCAGGCGTGAATTCCATGAACCCGAAGCCTGGAACCTTCTCAATGGATTTCTCGCAGTATCCTGCGACAAGGCTTCTGGCAAGCTCCTTTTCTCCAGCGTCCCAAAGAGCTGGGAGCATTTTGACCTGCGCAAACCCGCCGACGAACCCTGGCATTGGCTTTCCACCCTTATAGCTTTTTTGCGCTGATCTGAATCCAAAAGGCGTATAGTACTTTTCAGGATCGACAAGCGCAGGAAGCATTTTATCGACTATTTCCTTGGGAAGCCTGCTTCCAAGCATCAACGGCACGTATGCCTCCAGCTCGTCGGTCTCGACAATCTCATGAGAGGTGGATAGCCTTGCGACAAATTTCTTTCCGTTCCAAAATTCTTTAACGAGGGTCTCGATCAGGAAACTTGACTTTTCCTGCCAAGCGGCAGCCTCGCAGTCATCGCCCAGCCTCTTTGAAAGCTTGCCAAGAGCTTCGGCGAGCAGAGCGCAGTAGGAGATTATGTCAGGCGCCTCAACGGGCACCCCTTTTCTGAACATGTCAGAATAGTCTATTCCAGACTCGCAGCCATGATTGTACTGGGGAACCCCGTCTGCGTCGGTGTCTCTCAAGCTGGTCCACCACTTGTAGAGATTGCGCAGCCCCGGAAGCATTTTGGCGCAGTGCTCCCTGGTCAGCGAATCCCCCATGCGCTCCATCATGTACAAGAGCGCGTATCCGTGAAATGGGGGCTTAGTGGCGAGTATGTTGTTGAACTTGTCATCATAGATGTCTGCTATTTCGCCGAACTCATCCTGGTTGGAAAAGAAGCTCATCATAAGCTGAACCGATCTGTCGGGGTCATTCAAGGCTGACATTGCGTGATAAGCTTGATGCCAAGAGAACATTCCGGAAGCCGTCGGCTTTGTGAACAAGACGGCGGGTTCCTTCATGAGGCCTTTGGGGGCGGCATGGCAAACCCATACGGCGTAAGCGCAAAGCTGCTTCATCTTTTCGAATCGGCCGGGAACAGGCGGATACATCTCATACCATTTCCCGTAGTCCTCCATGGATTCTTTGACGCAGCCCTCAAAAGGCCTATAGCTAAGAAGCTTCTCAGCTCCATGGCGGCATGCGTGCAAAGCAAGCTCAAACTCTCCCGACTCGTCCGGCTCAATATCTATCTGAGCATCGCTTGATGATAAACTATCCCAGATCCACTCAGACTCGAAGTCCATGGCGCCCTTAATCGGATTAAAAAGGAATTCTCCGACAGCGTACTGGTTCAGCTGGCATGTTCCATCCAACCTGTCGACCGCGCATTCTCCAAGCCCCAGTTTCACGTAAAAACGCAGCGTTACTCCATTTCCCCTGAAGCGCACAATTTCATCGCCATCGAAACAGATCTGCACATTGCCATAGGTTGTTTGGATTTCAAGCAAACCAGGCGTAGCGTCCAGCTTGTATCCTATTGACTGCTGATCAAGCATGGGGCGAAACCCGATGAATCTGCGCCTTGTAGCTTCAGGATCCCTGCCATAGGATCGAACCCCCCTGTAAAGGGCGAGCTGCTTCCTCTCAGCGCCAGTCTCAATAGGCGCAAGCTGCTCTGTAATGGACAGATGAGACAGCCTTCTGCCAAACGCGACAGTTTTCACATCGAAATGCAACTCATCCCTTTGCTCCAGCTTTCTGCGGATTTTTTTCCTCAACACCCAATCACCTTCCGTTTACTTTCGCCGCAGGCTTTGACGCGTCCGTTGCGATTTTAATGGCATTTATAGTCATTTAGCCTAAAATGAATATTATAGAATTGCATTTTGCTATAACAATTGTAATTCGAAAAAATAGACTTGTAAAGTAGGCACTTAAAATCACCATAGTTACTCTAAAGTAACCTCATCGATTATGCAATATGCCAAAATAACCTTTGCAAAGACGGATCCTTGGCAGTATAGTAAACTATTGAAAAATTTTGTATGCGGCCTGTGAAAAAGAAGATAACTCTTACCAAAGAGTTCAAGGGCCTAGAATGATCTGATTTTAAGGATAATGCTCCTGCTTCTTTGGAGATAATGCAGTCCAACCTTAAATATTTCATATGCGAATCGTAAAGACTCTGGTAGAAATAGCTCATTGTTTTAAAGCGTTGCGAATTTTAAGCTGCGCGGTGGCTTGCGGCGCGTCAGATCTGGCGATCCGATTCTTCATACCGATTTTCATCAAATGATCCTATTTCGCTTTATGCCGCAGCGAGGGGAGCGAAGCGGCTGAATGTCGAAAAGCCAAGCTGGAGCGGATACTGCATTCGCTAGAGCTTGCTTTGCATGCGTTCATGGAGTTTGAAGCGGCGGAATATGAGCTTGAAGCAGCTTCGCGATTCAATGCGGATATTTAGACTATGCTCTTAAGAATTGGGAAAACGGTGCTACTGGCCGATTTGCAGGTGATTTAGGGCCCGCCGCGCTTTTTGAGAATGCAAAAAAACCGCGCATATGGCGGCTTTTTTTGCATTCTCAAAAGCTAGCCATTTGCGCGGCTGTTGCTTGCTGCCGCCTTAGGGCTGTCCGTAAACAGCCGGATTGATATTTCTATAAATCCTCAATCTCAGCCATTTATCCTCATA
The DNA here is from genome assembly GCA_031269465.1 of Clostridiales bacterium. Lineage (GTDB taxonomy): Bacteria > Bacillota > Clostridia > Lachnospirales > WQUN01 > JAISWZ01. Next base: position 53,820 of record JAISZB010000292.1, read on the forward strand.
TACGGACAAGCTCCTTACTGATTTTCACAGAAAATTACCTTTTTTGGCAGCTTGATTATACAGCGAGTGCGAAATGCCGATATCAATCGCACCACTCAATGGATATTCAGGCTCCAAAAAAGGAACATTTGATGAAAGTCGGTATGGCATTCGACCTTGCCTTTGTTTTGGGGCGAGGTTCAGGTTGAGCATTGATGCGCAGGAAAGACGGTCCTACTGATAAATATTTACGGTTCTGGTTTCTTCAATCCAGACCACATTTGCTCCCAGCTGCTCTGCAATATAGCGTATAGGGACGAATGTGCGGTCATTTCTTATAACCGGCATTCCAAGGCCGTTGGGAAGCGCCTTTCCTATAATCAGCGCAAGCGTCTGGCCGCCTTTAGCGATTGTTACAGTCTTGGCTGCATCCGACCAGCTCACCTTGGCGCCGAGAGTTTCAGCGACTGCGCGCAAGGGCAGCATGGTGCGGTTTTCCGCTGATATATACGGAGCTGCATCATTTGCGGTTCTGATGCCATTCTTGTAATAATCCAAGCTGTCAATTGCAAACCTGATTTTCGTCAGGCTGTCTGCAATGATTATTCCATAATTTCCAGTGCTGTATGCATAGAATTCAAATGTTTTCCCGTCGGCGGACAACTCTCCTCCAAGCTGCCTATATGACTTTAGAGCTGAATCATATATAACTCCTGTTAACTTTGCCTTTTGAGAGTCGCTAAGATTCAGATCTGAAATATCGACCGCAATCTTAATCGGAGAAGCCGTGGTTGACGCATAGGCGCTGTTTATTTGGATGATCGAAGCATATATTTCTTTTATCAACTGCTCATTTTGACTGTCAATGCCAACTAATTTATCCTCCAAAACCTGCTCTGCCGCAAAAGGATTAAGGCTGAATCCGATTCTGACGTTATCATTTTCAGCTAAATTCCATTCCTTTGCGAGATTTGAAGATATGTCAATAGAAAACTTTTTATTCTTTATAATTACATCTTTGCCCGCCGCAGCGCTCGAGTTTAAGTCTGAACCGGCAAAGTAGATCTCATTGAGCGCTCCAGTAAGTTCAAATAAGGTGTTGATGCCATAGCCAAGCGCCTTTTTGATGATCTCTGAAGCTTTACCTTGGCTGATATAGGTTTGCGGCAGAGATGCGCTCGAGTATCCGCTTCCGGATGGGTATGAATAATTCGGTGCGGACTCCTCTGGAGACTGCTCAGAGGGGAGCCGGAAATTCTTTTCGATGGGTCCTGCGATCAAGTTGCCGTCAAGATCCATCAGGCGATAGATTATCAGATTGCCGTCCACGCTGGATTTAGAAATATCAGAGTTGGCTATGGAGAGCGTAACCTTCGCGCCGTTCTCGCTCCAAACGGTTGTCCAGCTGTCGGCAATGTCAAGTCCGAAGCCGTACTCGCCTGTGCGAAGCGCCTCGCTGAAGAAAATCTCAATATCTGTGGCGCTGCCGTTTAGCTTAACGTTAAATCCGGTGATTTCAGCCTTGAAGTTTGTAGAAGCGGGCTCGGGGGATTCCGGGCGGCTGACTTCCCCGGACAGCTTCTCGGCTTGCGTGTCGGGCCATACCGGCCATACCGGAGCCGGGCCGTTGTTGAACTTCTCGACCTTCCAGCTGATTGGCTTGGTGAACTGGCTTGCGCCATCCTTGCCGGAGTTCAGGGCGGAGGCGTAGATATCGCTGTATGAGATTTCAAAGACGTAGTCCGGGATTGCCACAAACTTCAAGTTCTTGACATTGAATGTGTGATCATTGTCCTTCTCCCATTCTCCGCTGTTGCCGAGCCGGACGAAAAGCGGGTCGTGAAACAGGATGCCGTAATCCAGGAGCGTAGTCTCCTCGGTCTTGAAACGGGGCAATGTCTGGCTCATGGTGAGGGGCTTGCTGTCTCCGGTGACAAAGACTAAGGGCAAATCTCCGTCGTTATTCGCCAAGCGGCTGCTAAAGCCCATTACGCGGTTTTCCTCGCCCTCATCGCCCTTGGTGGCGCCGTGGCGCAACGCGTCGGACAGGCTGACCGCGGCAAAGAAGATGCTCCTGTTCTCCTTCGACGAGCCGGCGCTTCTGAGTTCGTATCGGCCGTAAATAGCTTGCCTTGCCGTCAAGCTGAAGGTGAATGCCCCGTCGCCGCTTTCGGTTGCCGTGATTTTGGTTTTGCCGTCGGGCAGGTATAGACTGACTTCCGGCGCGTCGGAATAGGCGGTGATTGTCGCCGGATAGCCAACCAGGAAGTTCTCCTGAGTGGTCCACAGGCTGTACTTGTCAGGGCTGCTCCAAGGTATGTAGGAGCTGTTGATCTCAAACGGATTGGATGACATCTCGGCTGCGGTGCTGTAATCCGCAGCAGGATAAGACATGTTGTTCGTCGCCATCCCGCCGTTAGGCGCAGTGCCGTTGGGGAACAGATCCTGCACGTGAAGCGTCTGGTCATTATCTCCTTGCTTGAATTCGCGGTCCATGACGGCCAGCACGAAGGGCAGGTCGCGGGCGTAGAAGGTGTGGGCGCTTTCTCTGGCGCGGTATGCTATGTTATTCTTCTCGATTTCATCTGCGCCAATGAAGTTGTACACCTCGCCGGCCGCCATAGCCGTTGCCACGCATCCTTCATTGCCTTGCCAGTGCTGGTCTATGCCGAAGAAAGTGACATAGGGGCGCGGGGCTACCAGCGAAATGATGCTGCTGAAATCAAAGGGCTGCTGGAATTCCTTCGCCGTAAACATGTCGTTGGTTGGCGGGAACCAAGTGGAGCCGTTGCCCTGCTGATAGTAGAGCAGTCCGGTTTTGCCGTATACGCGGTCAGCCTTGGGGTAATATTCAAAGTTAATGTTGAAAATCTTGCCCTCAACCCTGTAGCGGAATCCGTTTCCGCCCGGCTCGCTTGCCGCGCAGACGCTGATGCGGTCGTCGAAAGCGGCTTCAACCATGGCGGCTAAGCCGTTGCGGGAGTGGCCGGATATCACCGTACGGGTGTTGTCAAGACCCAGATGCTGCGCAAATGACTCTCCCTCTACCGGACCCGGCTGCTCCAAGGCATTTAATATCTGGCTGGCGGCCCAGCCCCAAGCCATGATGCAGCCGGAGGCGTATTCGTACTCGTTGGCATCGAAGGGGTACAAATCCAGATATAGGCCGGTGCGTATAGTGTCGTCGCCTCTATTGTCATTGTAGATGCTAGCGGTGCTGAAGGTTACCAGAGCATAGCCTTGGGGGTTCAGATTAGCCGCCGACATGGCGCCTACGCTGCCGATAGTGATTACAAATGGCACTTCAGCGTCTTCATCGCCCCAGACTGCCAGGCGCTGCGCGCGCGTAGGCATGCTGACAGTAATGTTGAAGCTGCGGCTTACATTGCGATCGGGATTTTCAACAGTGATGCTCGCGCCGCTTACCATGCCGGTCTCGACGTCTACCAGGGCGGCGCCGCTCACGTTTTCAGGCTTGGTTGGCCAGCGATATCCCAGATAATACCTCTGCAAGATATCTTTGAGTTCTTCTCGGCGGGCATCCCACTCGCCGACATCGGAGACATAGCCGTCGCCGTTCGGGTCGTTCTCGGAGGAGAAGAACTCAAAGGGATTGGGCAGCGTCTTAAACTCGGGCAGATCTTCGATTTTCGGGTATCCATCCAGTGGTGCGGCCGCGAATGCAGGCAGAGGGAAAGCCGCAAATATTAAGAGTGCCGAAAGTATTGCCGAAAAAGCTTTTTTCGTTCTCATATCCTACTCCTTCTTTCTTTTCCTGCTTGCTTATCGTGATTTGCAGTCAAATGTACTGATTTTGAGATCGGATTATGCACTTTGCCTTCGTATAGTCCGAGGTTAAAATCGCAACCTTTGAGTGCAATCAATATAGCTTGTCTGTAGTTAAGAGGCTGTACAGACAAGCCTAAAAGATGAGAAATTTCATGCGCTAGCCAGTTTAATTGATAAAGCGTTAAAAGTCCTGCTCTTCGCGAATTTGAGAGCGCAGATTCTAGAAACATCTACTGGTAGACAAATTTCGCGCAAATGAGCAGTTGAAAAGCCTATTGCGCAATAGGCGTATGATGTTGCTGAGAACTATGCTGAAACATTGGAAAGTTTCGATTCTTAGGCTTGATTATGCCCTGCGAACGGGGATAATCAAGCCCTAAAATCGGTTTATTTGACTGCGCATCATCATATTCTGGGTCAGCGTTCTTAAGCGCAGGCTCATTGCTTGCCAATGTCTTCTTTAGCAGTTTTCAGGCATTCTGCTGAGGAGCGTGTTTAGAGAGTCCGAGGCTGTCAAGCGCATAGCGTGTAGCTGGCGATGGCGAGATTTTTCTAAGAGTCTCTTCCGCTCCTTTATTTTCTGAAATCCATTTGCGATATCTGGCTGGATCCAGTAAGTTAAGCATGAATATTTCAGGCATGCATGCTGATTTTCATTGGAAATTAGCTTTTTTGAATTATACAGCGAGTCAGATTGATATCGGCGTTTCCCCGCCATTCAATGGACAGTCAAGCTCAAAAAAAGGAACGTTTGATGAAAATCGGTATAGCTGCCCCTAGAAGCTTCGCGCTCGCCGGCATGCGCTTTACTTGTCCTGCGGTTCATTGACCCCTGAGAGACGCTACGGCGCTTTTTAAAATCGATCCGAATTCGGAGGATGGCTTCTCTGACATGGCTTTATCCAGGAGGCCCGCATCTGGAGCGGCATCCCCAAGAGACAGAGCAACCAAAGGCTCCCGCCGGTTGAAGAAAGCGTCCATCTCTTGCCGCTTGCCGGCGTCCGGGGCTAGGAGCAGTCTTGTCAGCGCGCTTAGGCAGGGTTCATAGCCGTTAAGAAGATTGTTGTAACCTGCCAGCCACGCGTTGATGTCCTCGCCGCCGGGCTTTGCCGTATGCGTCTGTATTTGAGCGCATTTGAGCAAGGCTCGGAAAACCGTTTTCACTGCGTCTTCAAGCGCTTTGGGCGGATAAGCGGCGACAGCCTCGGGATCAAGCTTCATGAAAATGCCCTTTGCCACGGCGGCTTCGCTCACGAACAGCGCTTCCTCGCTATAACCCGCCAATTCCTTCGCGAGCGCCTTGCCGCAGGCTTGCCCGAATGCGAAGCTCTCCGCTTTTTTTGGAACATCCGCAATGCCGTCAGCTTCCTTTATTTTTCCAAGTTCAATCTCGGCGAACCGGGACAGCGCGCCGTAGAACGCGTAGTTGCCGTACATCTTAAAACCCGTGAGCGCGGCGGCCATGCGCACCGTAGCTATATGTATAAAATATGTGCAGAGCATTTTTAACCTCCATGCTTCCAGTGCTAAACACTAAGCCCGTTCGGGCCTTTTTTTCCGATATCCAGCCGTTCTTTCAGGGTATTAAGCGTCATGCCGGGGTCTTTTACATAGTCGGCCGCCGAAATGATGTAGGATATGGAAAGGCGAAGAGCTTGCGCGTAATAGCCGGAAGCGGGTTTTGCCAGCGCAGACTCGCACTCCGCCGTAGAGCTTGAGCCGCCTAAGCGAAGCTTATTAGCAAGGCGAAGGAGCGGATCATCAGCGTCGTACCAATTTATGTCCGTGACGAAGTTCCTAAGCTTTTCCGCTTCAGGGCTGCCGCAGGCTTTAGCGTATCGCGTCACGTCCACGTAGAATTTTTGCGATTGCACGCAGACGTTTTCTATAAGGGCCTGCCCGCCATTCGAAACGGGGAATGTCTGAATATTAAGCATATTCATGCCAAAGGCGCTTTGTACATACGCTCCCGCAAGCTTTAGATCGAAAAGTTCCGCGCCAGGAAGCGCTGCGAGCTGATCGGGGAAAATTGCCAGGCGAAACGTAGGATCATCCTTGTAATAGAGGTTGTATAGCGCGCCCTCGTGGTACACGCTGCACTCAGTCGGAGATAGGCTGGGATCCGCGTCAGAGCCGCGGCCGAAGATTTCGGTGATGTTCCAGATTGGCTTCATCACCCGATCGCAGGCGCGGTGGCTCACCCAGCCTAGAACAAACGCGAGCTTGGCATCTAGAATGTCGTCGCGCCGGGGCCATAGAGGGCGGAATTCTTCCAGCAAGCGGAAAGAGAACTGGTCGCCTGCCACAGTGACGCACCCAAGCCGGGCAAATCCGAGATGCTTTTTCATTACCTCTCTAAAATCGGCTGGAATCTGCGTCAGATTCGGCGCTATGGCGAAACTGTCCTCCAAAATGCCGGTGTGCACGATATGCTCGGACATGGCGGTTCACTCCTTTTTCTTAAATGATGCCGCGCGCATCGACGCCGAGAGTCCCCATCGATGATGAGAGTCCTCCTCATCGATGATGAGAGTCCTCCTCATCGACAATGCGCGCTCCCATCGACAATGCGCGCTCCCATAAACCGGACAGCGCGGAAGGCGCTCGACGGTTCTTACTTTAACGCTTCATAAGCCGCCTGATACTCGGCAATCATTTCCGTACCGCCGCTGGCGCGGTAGCGCTCAATCTCGGAGTTCCATCCGGCTTCGTCGATCACTCCCGTGACAAATTTGATGCGGGCGTCCTTGTAGATTGTCTCAAGATCCTTGCCCTTCTCATTGAATGTCTCGGAATCCCAAGAGAAAGCTGGGTTTGCGTCAACCTGACCCGTGTACTTGCCGGCGAAGAACGCCTCAACTTGAGCATTATAGTAGGGCAAGTTGTCAACTTTATAAATATTTTTCGTAAAGCGCATGGCAAGCTGCTCCATGGGGTTTACTTCCAGTATATACTTCGCGTTCTGCTCATCGCTGATGGAAACGGCGTCTTCTCCGGTCTTCGTATAATGCTCTCCCTCAAAGCCGCGGTAGACCAGGTTGTTCACCTCGGTGGAATACATCACGTTGTACCAGTTCATGATCCTCAGGAAGTCCGCCTCCTCGGGGACAGCCTTCTTCGCGGAGTAATAGAGCCCGTCAAATCCGGAACGCCCGTGGACAGGGTGCGGGGAATCCGCGAAGTTTACGATGACGTTGAAGTTAGCGTCGGGATAACGCTGTTGCAGCGGGACAAGGGAGAGGTCGCCTTTGTCGATGGATACCAGCGCGACGCCGTAATCGCCCGCCATCATTTCATCGCGCTTAGTAGCTTCTGTAGTAGCGAAATCACGGTTCATCAAGCCTTCGTCGTAAAGCATTTTGATGTACTTGAGCATATTGATGTACTCAGGGTTTTCAAAGGCGGGGCGCACTATGCCGTCAACGATTTCCCATTCCTGGCCGATGCCGTACCACTGGGCGAGCATCGGCACCAGCGTATCGAAGCTCTGCTCTTGCGCAAGCCCTCCGGTATCAGCTATGCCGTTTCCATCCGGATCGTCGTTTACGAAAGCGCGGAGCATTGCCGTTAGCTCATCCAAGTTCTTAGGATCGCCGAAGCCGAGCTTCTCCGCCCAATCGGAACGATAGTAGCCGCCGTTTCGCACGATGGGGCGGGTGCGGAACATGCCCCACAGTTCGCCGTCGATGCTGGCGTTATTAATCGTGCCGGGGTCGAGATCTTTCAGGTTGTCGAAATTTGGCATATAGTCGCCGACTTTCCAAAATACGCCTGCGCGTACGGCGTCAACTTCTACTGTGCCGCGCTTGTTGCCGTTTTCCAGCATCATTACCATGGGATAATCATTGGACGCGATCGTCGCGTTTATTTTTTCGCTGTAGGCTGCGGCCGGAACCCACTCAATATTAAGCTTGGTATTGGAAATTCTCTCGATTTCCGTGATGACGGGATTATTGGGCAAGGGCGCCTCTGCAGTGCCCATGCGGGTCATGATGCTTATTTCAAATGGTGAGTCGTCAGCTTCGGCAGGCTCGGCGCCATCAGTCGAGACGCTCTCAGACGCGGCGCCGCTTCCGTCAGAGGGGGCGGGAGCTGAGCCCGCCGAGCAAGCGCTGAGGGCGAAGAGCGCAATAAGCGCGGCCAGAAGCACTGAAAAAAGCTTTGCAGAAAAGTTTCTAAACATGAAAAATCCTCCTTTAACTTATTTTACTTTTATTGCTTCTCCGTAAGAACCGGTTGCAATTGCAATCAGCCCTTGACGGAACCCAGCATGACGCCCTTGGCGAAATACTTCTGCAAGAAGGGATACACGACTAGGATCGGAGCTGTGGCGGCGGTTATAACCGCCATGCGGACAGTGCGGGGCGGCACGTAGAAGTCAAGGCCCATTCCCGAACTGTCCCCAAGACTGCCAGAAAGCAGGATTATCTGCCTAAGCAGAACCTGCACGGGGAATTTCTTGGCTTCGTTGATGTAGAGAATCGCGTCGAAGTAGCTGTTCCAGATCACTACCGCGTAAAATAGAGAAAAGGTGGCAATAGTAGCCATGGAAAGCGGAACTATGATGGAGAACAGTATCCTCGCGTCGTTTGCGCCGTCAATTTTAGCGGATTCCTCGATCTCCGCAGGAATTTCCTGGATGAAGCTGCGGATGACTATTAGGTTGAACGGATCTATTAAAGCAGGCAGGATCAGCGCCCATAGGCTGTTTTTAAGGCCATAGCTTGTAAAAGTGATGAAGTTCGGGATCATTCCGGCGCTGAACACCAGCGTAATAAGAACGGCGTAGTTGATGATTTTGCGCCCTGGCATGTCTTTGTGCGCCAGAGCGTATGCGAGCATCAGCGTTACGAGCATTTTAAGCGCGGTGCCCGCAACTGTAATCAGGAGGCTGATCTTCATCCCGTCCATGAAAGTGCTGGTTGAAAATACGTATTTGTACGCATCCAGCGAAAAGTCCGTCGGGAACAGAAGAAATTTGCTTTGGATAAGCGCTGCCTGCGAGGAAAAAGAACTTGCTACGACATGCAGGATCGGAATTATCATCACAACCGAGACGGCAAACAGAACCGCTATAAGGACTGCTTGCGACAGCTTGGCGGAAAGCGATTTATTTCCCATGTTTTGCGCCCCCCCTATAAAATTCCGCTGCTGCCGCTTTTTTTGGCGATCCGGTCGGCGCAGAACACCAATGCCAGGCCGACAACTGACTTAAACATGCCTACGGCGGTTGTATAGCTTAGCTTGCTGTATTCCTTGATGCCTTGCCGGTATATGTAGGTGTCGAACACCTCGCCGACGTCGCGGTTGAGCGGGTTCACCATAAGGAATATCTGGGAGAAGCCAGTGTCGAGGAAATGCCCCAAACGCAGGATAAGCATAGTAATTATCGTGCCGAAGATAGCTGGCAGGGTGATGCTCCAAAGGCGCTGCCAGCCGTTCGCGCCGTCGACATGGGCGGCGTCGTACAATTGCGGGTCTACGCCGCTGAGCGCGGCTAGAAAGATGATGGTGCCCCAGCCCGTCTCGCGCCAAATCACCTGGCCTGTAATCATCCCTCTGAAAAAGCGGGGGTTGGTCAGAAAATCCAGCTTTTTGCCGCTGAGGGCGAAAATAATGTCGTTGATAATGCCGCCTTCAGTGGTGAACATCACCTGGCAGATGCTGGCGATGATGACCCACGACAAAAAATGGGGCATGTAAGTAACGGTTTGCACTATGCGCTTGTACCTATAGCTGCGTACGGAGTTGAGCATCAGCGCGAGTACTATGGGCAGCGGGAAGAAGAAAAACAGATTGTATATCGCCAGTATGAAGGTGTTGCGGAACAGGTTCGTAAAATCCGGACTCGAAAAGAAGTCCGTGAAATTCTTGAGCCCGATCCACTCGCTTCCAAGGAAGCCCAAGGCCGCATTGTACTTCTGAAACGCGATCAAAAGACCCCACATGGGCGTATACCGGAATAGGACGAAATAAAGCACGCCGGGAAGCGCCAGCAGGTAAAGCCATTTGTTGGCGGCTATCCGTTTCCATAGCGAGCCAATTCGCGGCGGTTGCGGCAACATGCTTGCGAGTCTCTCTTTTGCTCTTGTTTGACTCAATTCACAACTTCCTCTCGTTATAATTCCATGATTCTATGATTCTGTCTATGCACCAGCAAATATTATCACCAAAATATTTGCTGGTCAATAATCATTTATTGTGCATAAATTTCATTTAGGGGAGGCTGCTAAATGAGAGCAAGCGATAATGGCGGCTTTTACGCGGCGAAATAATCACTAAAAAGCAAAATACTCAATTTTGACTGGTCGTTACAGCTAAAAGAACAGCAAATAAGATTATATGAAAGCGTCATGTATTTCGGGACTGCGCTGGAATTTCAAGGAAGATATGCCCGGCGGGCGCGAGAAGGCTCAAGGAGAAGGAGATGGGCGAGAGGAGGTTTATGCGCAGCCGGAGCGGAACGCTTTGATATTCTTGATTATCCGCTTCCAAGGCGCGATTGATATCGGCATCTCGCACTCGCTATCGAGCCAAGCTTAAAATACAGCTTCCACATAGCTTTAGAATAGATTCAAAGAGTGAATGGGCGCATTCGACTGCGCATTAGAGCAGCGTTGAGATGAAGCTGGCTTATTTTGTCATGGATTGCTGCGATGCTCCATCATAAACGCTCTGTCGGCGGAGGGCTTGGCGGCTGGAAGATCTTCGCATATGCGCAATCGCGTGCAGGAGAGGAATGAAAACGCCGATCCAGGGACTCAGGAAGCATGAACTAAGCTTTGAAAAGGATGCTGCGCCGATGCGCAGTATTTAGAGCATGTCTGCTTTTGCGCCGCGTCTTAGAACGCCATAATCTGTACATTCATAAGCGCATCAGCATAGGGCGCGGTTTGACGGGCCGTCAGGCCAAATAGGCGGGCAGAGGCGATTTTAGGAGAAGTGCTATATCTGCGTGCCGCTAAGCTCAAGAGCGCTTTAACGGGCGGTCAAAGGCCGCCAGCTCCTTGCGGAGCTGGCGGCCTTTATGCTATTTGCGGCGGCTTTCCCTTCATCTGGCGAGCGCGCTTTCCGGAGTATGCAGGATATTGATTGCATGGGTTATGCCGGCTGGCTTCTATACTTATTTGCTCTAAAAATCCGTAGGTGCATTTGACTGCAAATCGGTATGAATGAGCAGGAACTGCGCCAGGTATTCATTTCTGGCGTTAGCTAAACGCAGCATCAGCTCTTTGCGCTGCGAAAGCGACCAGGCGTTATGCCGAATTCGCTTTTGAAGTAGCGAATGAAATTCTGAGAATTGCTGTAGCCGAGCTTGAGGGCGATTTCACTGACAGGCAGATCCGTAGTGCGCAGCAAATCGCACGCCTTTTCCAGCAGGGCTTTGGCAGCGTACCTGCCATAGGAAATGCCCATGATGTCCTTAAACACTGCGCGAAGATAGGAGGAATGGTAGTTTAGGAAGGATGCGCAGGCCTCAATATCCCCTCCGCAGGAGCCGGAATTTTCTCGTATGAAGCTAATCATGCGCTTCACTATGAAGGCTTTGTTCGCGTCATTCGTATGCAGCATCTCGTTCACGGGGCGGATCACATTGTCGTGCATCCATTTCTTTTTTTCCTCAAGGCTTGAAAGGCTGAATAGAGCCTGCACCGGGTCGCTGTGAGCGGCGGAGGCTGATTGGTTGACAATGAAGGCGCTGTAATCGGGAACAAGCCTCAGGATATCGGCGATCATCCACATGATGTAAAGCTGCTGCTGGTAAGCGTCCTCCATGCGAAGGAATACGTCATCCAGAAAAGAGCCAAGAGCCTCTAGAACGCTGTCGGTGTCGCCGCTTTTGATCCCTTCCAGCACAGACTCGGACATTTTGCAGGGGTATTGTATCTGGCCGCCGCTTCTGCCTAAGCAATAAATCCCCCGGACTGCGCCTCCCCGGTATTTCAGGACGTGCCTTATGCGGTCGAAAGCATCGGCAATTTCGCCTGTTGTTTCAAATCGCGCGCTAACAGCCATCCCAATCTCCAGTTGCAGAGAGGTTGTGATTTTATCATATGCGGTTTTTAGCGCGTTCTCGATGACGCGGTCGAAATCCGGGCCGTCGTCGCCTATGACGAGCACGATCATATTGTCAATCATCATGGGAGCGACCAGCGCATTATCCTGCAAAATGTCCCGGAGTATTTGCAGCGCGCCGAGGAAGTACATCTCGGACGCTGTACCCGGAGCATCCCATCGCAGCTTGGGGGAGCTTATAGTGACTAGCGCCTTGTTCTTCCACTGAAGGACAATGCCGTAGTCTTCCAGCGAATCTTGCAGCCCTGTTTGCAGATTGCCGGTAAAAAGCTGGCAGATCATAAGTTCTCGCGTCAGTGTGCGCAAGTTGCCCACTTGACGCTGAAGGCTCTGATTGTCGCCGATCATCCTTCCCATTGTGTTTTCGATGGCTTGGAGTTCGTTCGCCTGACCGGAATTTTCTTCGGAAGGATGCTCGCCGCTTGCGTCCTCCAAGCGGTGACGCAGGTTGTAGATGGGGCGGTAGAGCTTGAGGGAGAGCATCCGAATGGAGAATAGCGTGAGTCCCAGAACCGCGATTGAGATAGCCGCAGCTATGGCAAAGGCGCCGAAGAACTCGCCGCGGAGAAAGTCCTCTTTCCAAATGGAGACGTACACCCAGTCAAGCTCCTGTGAACTTTGATAAACGCCTCTGTAGCGCTTGCCTTCAAGAATGCAGGAGAACTGATCGCCGCCTGCCGCGAGGCAGGGGTAGAAAGGCAGCGTGGAAGCCTCAGCGCCGACTTGCTCTCCTGTACTGTCATATATGACTGTTCCGGCGCTTTCAAGCGCGTACATATCGGAAAAAGAGCGGTAGGTATCGAAGGCTTCGCAGAAATTCTGGTAATCCACCCGAACCGCGACCTCATCGTAATTCAGGAAGCGGGTATGCCACGCGAGGACGCGTTGCCGCGGCACCAATTCAAAATACGCGTTCTTCACGTATTCTTGTTCGATGCCCCACTTGTTGTATTCAATCGGTTCGGAGGGCAAACCCTCATCATTACCTTGCATATAGCCAAGCTCCGTGTCGTAGCGCCAGTTGTACATGACGCTTGAAATCTGCACGCTGCGAATAGCCAGCCCGGCGTTGAAAGAGGATCGCAATCCGATGCTGTTGTTTTTCAGTTTGTTGAACAGGGCTAGATCCTCTTGCAGGCTGGGCAGGCGGGCGGCGCGCATCGTATCCTCCTGGAAGCTGAACTGAAGCGCTGCCTGTTGGATGCTGCGCAGCTGCTCCTCAATCTGTATGACGGACTGGGACAGAGCAAGCACCTCAAGCTGCACCGCCCTTTGAGCAAGGGACGAAAAAAGCTGGCCTCCAAACACGAAGCAGACGATCAATAGCGGCGCGATCACTACGGCGAATACCCAAAACAGTATTTTGTAGTAATAGCTGGATTTATAATAGCTCAATTTAGCCATGCAAATGTCCTCCCACAATCGGTGGAACACAGGTTAGAGATATTTTAACACCGATTGCCAAGAAGTCTCCCGCCTCTTTAGGCGGCGCGATGAATTGGCAAGGTCTTAAAGATTGAAAGAATGCGTTGAATATAGTAGAATATATGGTCGGAAAACAAAAATAATCTTGTTAAGCTATAATCAGTAGAAAAGTGAAAAGATTAATAAGACCTTTGGATGCGTCCGCAAGGCTTGCAATCTTATGCTTGAAGATAAAATCAAGCGCTATGAAGAGACAAAGGAAATGCTGCATGCCACTCCGGCAATGGATGAAGAGCAATATCCATATCTCAAAGAAGTGGACAGCCTCGCGCTCGCCAACGCGCAGTTGAATCTCAAGGCGGCATGCATAAATTTTTTTCAGAGGCCGGAGGTTGGATTTCCTGATTTCAAGCGCAAGCATCGCGATCGAGATTCATACACGGCAAATTGCGCAAATAATAATATTAGCCTGGCCGGCCAATATATAGCCCATCCTAAAGCGGGGCGCGTTCGAATTAAGAAGCATAGGGGCGCGCCGGATCATTATAAATTGAAATCATGCACAGCAGGGCAAGAATCTTCCGAAAAGCATTTTACTTCCGTTCTTATGGATATAGCGGGACTGTCGAGCCGGTAGAAATGCATAATATTATTGGCTTGGACTTTCCATGAAAGAGTCCTGCATATCCTGCGGGAGGCGGCATGGCGGGCATCCCAGGCAATGCCGCCGGGCGCAAGGGAAACTCGCGGGAATGCAAAGAACGCTGTCTAAAATGAAAAAATACTGCAAGAACTATTATAAGCAGAAACGAAAAATCGCAAGGCTCCACGCTCATATAGCAAATCAGCGAAAAGATTTTTTGCGCAAGCATTCTGGGCGGACAACCAGCGACTATGATTGCGCAGCGATAGAAAGCCTTGATATGAAAGCGATGCGGCGGGCTTTTAGTTTCGGCGAGTCGGCAGACGGCAATGGATGGGGAATGTCCGCCCGATTTTTAGATATAAGCTGGACGAACAAGGGAAGCGATTGATAAAAACCGGCGGATGTCTCCCATCCAGCGGAACGCGCTCCGCCTGCGGCGCGAAAAATGGCGAACTGCCTTTGCCGGAGCGGACGCATGCCTGCGGTTGCGGCAATGCCTTGGATAGAGACATAAATGCGCCCATAAACATCAAAAACGAAGCTTTGCGCATGCAGCCTGAAAATAAAAGCGGACAGCCGTGGGACACACGGGTCTGGCTCGTGGAATGCCTGCGCCGATAGGCGCATGGCGCGAGAAGCCCCCGCCTCTTTAGGCGGCGGGAGTATGTCACTCGCACGAAGAGCGACACGCCAATGCGGGAAGCTGATTGCCGCAGCGGCAGGAAATCTGCAGTATGAGGCCATTATATACTGATTTGCGCTGAAAGTTGCGATTTTGGGGCTTGCTCATACAGCGAGCGAGAAATTCCGATATAGGCTAAGCTCAAAGCGGGTGCATTTGACTGCAAATCGGCATAAAAGAGAAACGCCGCAGGATGCGCAGGCCGATTTGCGATCGATTTGGACAGAAGAAATTGCCAAACCCCATGATACCTTGCAACGATACCCGCGTCAATGAAATTTGCCTAAACTCAGTTGAATAAGCAATAAAGCGGGGCTATTTGAATGCTTTATCGTTTTGCAGACTGATGAGCCTATGCAGAGAGCTTGGCTGTCCACTATCAAGGCGCGAAATGCAGATATAGGCATTTGACGCCCGCTGTACAGTCAAGCTCCAAAAAAGGCAGTTTAGTACGAAAATACATTTTATGGACATTTGTCCATGCCTCAAACACACAAATGGCTTAATATTTTCATCCTTAGTGGTGAAGCGAAGCTCCATAAGGGTTTCTATGAAAATAAGTATAAGTATAATATGCATGACATTGCTTTTCCATTGATAGGAAAACAGAGGGATAATTGCTTGGCTCTGCTTTAGGCAGTTGCCGTCAAGCTCGCTGGCCGAGGATTTCTCAGTCACTGGATATCCACAGGAATTTGCTAGAGTTAATAGCCGATAAAATATATTATATTATAAGAATAACTATCCTACAACATATTTCGCTAGGGAATCAGACAAAATGTGCAATGCTGACGCACGACATGCTCAGACGCGCCATATCATGATGATTTCACGGGTGGATTATCCGTCAGCATGCATACTGATTTGCTGTCATATGCAAATCGGCATATCTAGAAGCCGGGAGGGGAGCGCGACATGCCGCCGCTCTATATGAGTCGTGAAAATTCATTATTATTTGGAGTCCCTGCATGCCTGTATAATTAATTTTGCAATTTGATGAATATTCGGCGGAAACCATTTGAACCATGCCAAGCGCGACGCCCGAAAAAGCAAAAAACGCCTCTATCGCCCTGAGCGGATTGAAAACGCCGCTCTTCGCCTTTTCGTCCAAGCCGGCTTCCAAGGCGGCCTGAACGCCTCTATAGTCGAGGCAGCGCATTTTCGGCGTGGATTCGCTCCAAAAGCGGCGGCTGAAGCCTTGCGGCGGATTTTCGGGAGAATCAAGCGCAGCTTCGATTTTGAGGCGCATTCCGTACAGCTCCATCATTTGCTTTGCGCCGGGC
>JAISZB010000334.1 GCA_031269465.1 Clostridiales bacterium
TTCCGGGCCGCCCGGCGCCCCATTCAAGCGGATCGCCGCAGGTAGGCGGCTGCACTTCAACATTCTGTGCAGCTTGCCCAAAATAAGTTGCAACATTCGGAATTTCTTTAAAATTCTAGCTTTTGGCTATTTCGCCTATATTTCAAATGTAATATGAATTATATGATTAATATTCTATGTGCATTCTGTATATCATTTATGTAAACGCTCATTTAGAGTTCCTATATTTATACCAGACTTGGCAATCCGACGCTTCATTTGGTAGAAGAAAAACGCAGCCGCCCGTAATGGCGGCTCCGCTGTGCATTCTTTGGCTTTATTCGTCCTCGTCGTCTTTCTCTATGCGTTCCAAATACGCTCCGCAAGCCTTGAGCCGTGCATCGATAAACTGATAGAAATAACTTGCGCTCTGCAAGTTGTAGTTTTTTCCGCAGCCTGCAGCGAATCACCGAAATCGGCTGCGTCAAGCGCCGCGCATTTCCGGAAGGTTGACAGGTAGGCGCGGTTGGCTTCCCGCCCATAAACCTTTGCCAAGCCTTTTCGGTAGAAATCATAAGCGTCGATATCCGTGCTCTCGATAGCGTAACAGCTGGGTAGGGAGCAACCTAAAGATAATTCCAACCCCTGAATGCATCGAAGCTGCTTTAGACGCCGCCTCCGAAGAATCCGATTGGTGCTGGAATGCTCTGAAATTCCACCAATGTTTTTTGATCGCAAAGAAGGGGCTGAATTCAGCCCCTTCTTTGCGATTTATACTGACTTGCGTTGGAAAGCTCCAATTTTTGAGCTGGAATACGCGTCGCTTCAATTGACAGTCAAGTCCAAAATCGGCGCATTCGCCTGCGTCATATAGTTTGCAGCGCCGCTTCCTTTATAGCGCCGAGCATTCCCAGTTCCTCCATTGTCAAAAGCCACTTCCCGACCGCTTCCTCAAAACCTTCCACTTCCCTTAGATTCATGCCCCAAAGCCCTTCATTGGCCATGCACGCCTTGATGTAGGCCATTGTCGGCTTTTCTGCGTTCTCCGCGAAAAAATCCAATATGATCGCATCGTCTTTTATGATGTAATCGCCTTCATCCCTCTTTCCTACAAGGCATTGATCGCCTCTCTCGCTCGCTCTGTAGAACTGGATGAGCGCTGCGAAGGAAAGCGAAAGGAGCCTGGGAATTTTAGAATTCAGCTTGACAAAATCAATTAAAGAAGGCAGTATGCGCGTCTTCCATTTAGAGATGGAATTCAAGGCTATAGACAATATCTCATGGCGGATGAACGGATTCTCAAATCTTTCAATGACAGAAGCAGCAAAGCTTTCGACATCCTCTCGAGGCAGATCTACTGTAGGGAGTATTTCTTCGTATATCATTTTCTCCATAAATTTTTTTATATCTTTGTCTTTCATGCATTCTCCCACAGTATCAAAGCCTGCGAGAAATGCCGCAAGAACAACGCCTGTATGCGCTCCGTTCAGGACTCGGACTTTTCTATCTCTAAACGGCTTGATGCTATGCGTAAAAATCACGGGCAGTCCAGCCTTATCCAAAGGCAGCGCGGCCTTTACCCGTTGCAGCTGCGAAGCTTCTATGACCCACAGCGCAAACGGCTCTCCAGTCACTATAAGTTCATCCTTATAACCCAGCTGCTCCCAAATAGCTTCTTTTTCGATTCCTGGATAGCCCGTTATAATCCTATCCACGAGAGTATTGCAGAATACACATGATTTTTCTATCCAGCCCAAAAAGCCTTTTTCAAGCTTCCATCTGCAGGACAGCTTGCGCACGCACTCATGAAGTTTGTCTCCGTTCGCCTCTATGAGCTCCAACGGAATAATGATCAGCCCTTTTTTTTCATCTCCGCCAAAGAACTGATACCTCTCATAGAGAAATTTTGTCAGCTTTCCCGGATATGACGACGGAGGCTCTAAATGAAACTCATCGGATTCATCATAGGCTATCCCGGCTTCCGTAGTGTTGGAGACAATAAGCTCCAAGCATTCCAGCTCAGCCAGCTTCCTGTATGCCGGATAGTTCTCATAGCAGCCAACTGCCTGCGCCGCGCTTGTGACAATCCTGGAAGAAACGGATAGCTCTCCACCCAGCTTGCCTCGAAGAAGCACCGTATACAGGCAGCCTTGCCTGTCAAACGCATCCAAGCTTCCGTATTTTATAGGCTTGACTATGACTATACCCACATCCATAACTCCCTTTTCGTTTGCTATATCCACCATCCAGCCTACGAAACCGCGCAGGAAATTGCCTTCTCCAAATTGAAGCGCGACTGTCGGACGATTTTTTCTCTCAGCAACTTCATTAATAAGCTTCACGCCTTTCCCCCCTCCTGCTTTTTAGTTCGAAGCCGAACCCGTGTCTTTCAATCAGCTTTCAAAGTTTCAGCCTTCTTTATCTGTATGTGAACTTCATCCAGCTGCTTGGCCGAAACTTCGCTGGGCGCGCCCATCATCAGATCCTGCGCGCTTTTGTTCATCGGGAAGGCTATAACTTCTCGAATGCTGGGTTCCTGCGCAAGGAGCATGACTATCCTGTCAATGCCGGGGGCTATTCCTGCATGCGGCGGAGCGCCGAACTTAAAGGCATTGAAAATGGCTGAAAATCTGGTTTCAACCGTCTCGCGGGAATACCCCGCGATGCCGAACGCCTCGAGCATTATCTCCGGGCTGTGGTTTCTGACCGCGCCTGAAGAGAGTTCCAAGCCGTTTGCAACTATATCATACTGATAAGCTTCGATATCCAGCGGATCTTTGGACTTTAGAGCTTCCATGCCGCCTTGCGGCATGGAGAACGGATTGTGGGAGAACTCCAGAACCCCTTCATCGTTTAGCTCGTACATCGGGAAATCCACTATCCAGCAGAACTTGAAAGTATTTTGCTCAACCAATCCGAACAAATGCCCCAACTTCACCCGAAGAATCCCCGCAAGCTTGAGCGCCGCAGCCTCTTCGTCGGCTATTATGAAAATGACGTCGTCCTTAGACGCCTTCATGATCGAAATGAGCCGCGAGACTTCATCTGGAGCGAAGAACTTCGCGGCGGAGCCGCTAAGCGTCTGCGCGTCAACCACTTTGAGCCACACGAGTCCCTTTGCGCCTTCGCTTTTCATCTCTTCGGTCAGCCTGTCGAACAGCTTTCTGGGACTGCCGGAAGCATTTAAAACTTTCAGAGCCTTTATGGACTTGCCCGCGAATGCAGCGAACCTGCTTGAGGAAAAGACTTCCGAAACATCCTGTATAAGAAGCGGAATGCGCAAATCCGGCTTGTCTGTTCCGTAGAGCTTCATAGAGTCTTTGTATTTGATTCTGGGAAATGGAGGGGACGTCATGCTAAAATCTGAAAACTTATTGAAAATGTAGTAAATGAGCTCTTCTATAGCCGTAAAAACATCTTCCTGCTCGGCAAAGGCCATCTCCATGTCCAGCTGGTAGAATTCGCCCGGCGTCCTGTCCGCTCTGGCGTCTTCATCCCTAAAGCAGGGAGCTATCTGAAAGTACTTGTCAAACCCCGAAAGCATCAAAAGCTGCTTGAACTGCTGCGGAGCTTGCGGTAAAGCGTAGAATTCGCCAGGATGCACGCGGCTCGGCACAATGTAGTCTCTTGCTCCCTCCGGAGATGTGCTGGTCAGTATCGGAGTTTGGATCTCCATAAACCCCATGTCGGCCATTTTATTTCTTATGGCGTGGATCACCTTTGAGCGAAGCACAATATTCTTATGAACCTTTGGATTCCTAAGATCCAAATACCTGTACTTAAGCCTCAAATCTTCCCTGGTATCCTCTGATGAGGCTATTTCAAACGGCAGGAGCTCTGTGCATCTTCCCAGAGCCTTAATAGAAGTCGGCCTTATCTCGATAAGGCCGGTCGGCATATTCGGGTTGGGATCCTGACGCAGCACAGCTTGTCCCTCGACCATAACAGTTGATTCTCTAGGAATCGCCCTCACCGCGCTTTTCATGCCCTCATCCGCGGCAACGATCTGAGTTGAGCCGTAATGATCCCGCAAAGTAAAAAACAAGAGCGCCCCATGGTCTCTGACAGTGCTCAGCCAGCCGCTCAACGTCACAAACTCTCCGTCATGCTCTTTTCTCAGCTCACCGCAGGTATGCGTACGATACATATCTAGCTTCCCTTCTTCTTTGTGTCTTTAAGCGCGGCTATGCGGTTGAAGTCAAGCCTTTCTCCGGGCTTCGCCTTCATGTCAAGCACAAAGTAGCCGTGGCGGATGAACTGGAACCTGTCTTCCGGCTTCGCGCCCGCAAGAGACTCCTCAACTACCGCATCCTGTAAAGACACCTTGGATGCAGGATCCACCAAATCGCTCCAATTCACATCTTCTCCGCCTATAGACTCGCTTGCGAGAAGCCTGCTGTAAAGATTGACCTTCGAGGGGATCGCATGCCCCTTGGAAAGCCAATGAAGCGTAGCCTTCACTTTTCTTTCGGTGAAGTTCAACCCGCTCTTCGTCAAGGGATCATAAGTGCATAGAATCTTTGAGGGCTTGCCTTCTTCATCTTTTTCAACGCCGACGCATTTTATGAAGTAAGCGCCTTTAAGCCTGACTTCATTTCCTATATACAGCCTCCTGAATCCTTTTTCAGGAACCTCCATGAAGTCCTCCCGCTCCAGCAAGATATTTCTGGAAAACGGAAGCATGCGCGTCCCAAGCTCCGGATTCTCCGCGTTGTTCTCTACTTCCACCAATTCCTCCTCGCCTTCTGGATAATTGGTGATGACTGCTTCAATAGGATCGAGCACCGCCATGACGGCAGGCGCTTTGGCCTTCAAATCGTCCCTTAGGCAAGACTCAAGCATCGATATGTCCACTGTGCTCATGTCCCTGGAGATTCCAATTCCCTTTAGGAAGGAGTGTATCGATCCCGTGGTGTATCCTCTGCGCCTGAGGCCCTTGACAGTGGGAAGCCTCGGATCATCCCATCCATCCACATAGCCTTCATAGACAAGCTGCCTCAAGTACCGCTTGCTGGTAATGGCGCCGGTGATGTTTATCCTTCCGAATTCCCTCTGCTTGGGAGGCTCGGGAAACTCAAATGACAGGGCGTTCAAGACCCATTCGTAGAGCGGCCTGTGATCCTTGAACTCGATTGAGCACATGGAATGGGTGATCCCCTCTATCGCGTCTTGAATGGGGTGGGCGTAGTCGTACATCGGATATATCCGCCATTCATTCCCCGCTCGGTAATGCGTGGCGTCAAGTATCCTGTATATGGCGGGATCCCTCATGTTCATATTGGGAGAGGCCATGTCTATCTTGGCTCTGAGAACCTTCTGCCCGGGCAGGAACTCCCCTTCTTTCATCTTCCTGAAAAGATCAAGGTTTTCTTCCACGCTTCTGTTCCTATAAGGAGAATCGACGCCGGGAGCCGTTAGGGAGCCTCTGCTCAGCCTCAGCTCTTCCGGGGTTAGATCGCAGACGAAGGCCTGCCCGTTTTCTATCAGCCGAATAGTGAGATCATATATTTTCTGGAAGTAATCAGAACCGTAAAAGATATTCTCGCCTGGATCAAACCCAGCCCACTTCATGTCCTCAATGATTGAGTTTACATACTCCATGTCTTCTTTAAGGGGGTTTGTGTCATCCAGGCGCAAATTGAATTTGCCCGCGAATTTTCTAGCCGCTGAGTAATTGATGTTTATGGCGTACAGGCTTCCTATATGGAGATAGCCGTTGGGCTCGGGCGGAAAGCGTGTGCATACGGGGCGATGATACGCATTTTGAAGCAGGTCGTCTTCGATGATTCGCTCCAAGAAATTGACGGTTTCCTCAGCTTTGTTTTCCATTTGATTCCTCCTAACCGGTGCGTTCCGGCTAAATATAGCGCCTTTTCTTTGGCTGCGGCGCAAAGCATATGGCATCCTGCAGCTTAAGCCTTCTCTGCAAGAGAGCGCGCTCTTCTTTTCATCTGATTTCCGAACTTGAGATGATTGAGATCCTTCAATGTTTCTCTTTCCTGCCATTCAAGCAGTTTCTTTTCAAGCTGCAACAGGCAATGCGGAAGCCAAAAAATGCTCAATATCAATCATTGCCGGTTCCCCAGCAATAACTACTGGCTCTGAGAATTCGCTAAGAGCTTCAAATAGCTATACCGATTTTCATCAAATGTTCCTTTTTTGTTGATTATCCATTGAGCGGTGTGATTGATATCGGCATTTCGCACTCGCTGTTTAATCAAGCTCCAAAAAAGGTAATTTACTATGAAAAGCAGTATATGTGGCAGTAATCGCGAGAATTTTGCTGATTGATTATTCTGATACTGATTTGCATATGAAATTCCCTGTTCTGGAACTTGATTATAAGTCGCCACAATGGATACCAAGCTTCAAAACAGGCGCATATGGCTGCAAATAGGCATATTAGAGACATCTAATGATATTCAATCCGCAGAATTATACTTTTGGCAATGCATTGGCATAAACGGAACCTATGAATGATTGCTGGTATATTCCATAGGCATTGCCAACGCATATCAGTTAATTTAGCATAATCAGACTTGCAATTCAAGAGGCAATCCCATAGATTTGGAAATGGCTTAGCTTTATTCACTTTTCTAACGAGCGACGCATAACGCTGTTTTTGAGCGCAACCTCTGAGATAAGCCGCTCCCTTTCGCCGCAAGCCGACTGTCCTCCCTCCCTTCTTTCAACTTGCCTTGGCGCCGGCCTGTCCGCCTAGCGAGGGCGGCGCTGGTGCTTCTGTCTTTACGTCTGCCACTGCCAATTCGGGACTCTCTATTGGTTGCTTCGAGAGCTGCGCCTCCTTGCCCGGATATCTCCATCTGAGTTTAGACAATCCCCACCTAAACTGATTTAGTACGAAACTGCTTTTTTTAGAGCCTGATTACGCAGCGAGTGCGAAATGTCGATATCGTCATTTCTTACCACTCAATGGATAATCAACAAAAAAGGAACATTTGATGAAAATCGGCATAGTACGCACGCCATAAAATTCTCATCTCATGCATGGAATTAAACATGCTGCATGTCCGAATCGCACCCGGGCCAATTGATCGGGGCCGTTTGCGCGTCCATCTTGCGCTTGCATGATCCATAGGGATCCGCCCCTTCACTTTTGTTGGGCAAACTAAATGTCATCGTGTTTCCCCATGGACTTCTACTGGCTGTATCTGTTGCATTTCATTTTACAATGTACCTAGCGAGTTCGACAGTAATCGATAAATTAACTTGATATTTGCATTAAAATGCATTATAATGTAAATATTCGATATTTTCGGCATGCACTGCCATACACAGGCAAATCTCAGTTCAAGCTCCGCCATTCCAGCTGGATACCCTCAGGCTTGCCGCGCCTTTCCAGCCTCAATACCCATAATTTAAATGCGCGGGCATTGCGCCCTATCCGCTAGCATTATCGCCCCTAGCCGGATAGCAGAAGATTTTCAGGCAGTTAAGCCTAAGATTTCAGACAGGCATTTTATATACTGCTTTTCATATTAAGATACTTTTTTTGGGGTCTTTCAACTTAACCGGGCAATCCAATAGCCATATAAAACCATCGCGTAGAAATATTCAACTAAATGTTTTAAATTTTTGTGCAAAATGTCCAATAATAATTCCATTTCAAATATTGACTGATAGTTGCCGGTTGTAGTATAATTAGCCTAAATACACCAATATATACCGACAAGAGGCTGATAATATATGGCATGCGACATAATTACAACTGATAGCCTGCTGGAAGAATTGAGCCGCAGATTCAAGAGCTTGGAGCAGCATTCAGAGAAAAACGGCACCGTCCTGCATTTCAAAGGAAGAAGGCCCGGCCAATCCGCCGGCTGCTGCAACGAAGCCGCGGGGGTCCGCGAATGCATCGAGAGGGCTGTCCTTGCGGGACAAACCGACGGAACCCCCATCTACTGCAAGTCCGCGCAGATAAGATTCAAATGCCCCGCCTGCGGCCGCACTTTCAATGAGAAAATCGCAGGGCTGGATTCAAGGCGCCGAATTTCCAGCGACATGGAGCGTTTTATTATGGAAGGCCTTGGCGTGCCGCTATGAGCGAACTTTCCAGGCAGACCGGAACAGGCGTTTCTACTGTGGAGGATATTGCGAGCCAGTACTCCGAACGCATGAAAAGCGACATTATTTCAGGAGAATTCACTCGCCTCTCTATGGATGAGCTGTATGCATCAAAGAATATTGGATATTATTGGGTTCTGAACGACATAAGCCAACCCGATTGCGCGAAAAATATAATGATAGAAATAGGCAGAAAAAAAGAAGATGTAGTACTTTGTTTGCGAAAGTTGAAAAATTTAGAATCTATTGAAGCGGTTTGCATAGATATGTGGGAGCCGTATAAAAACGCTATAAATACAGCTATTCCGAACGCTGATGTATGCATAGATCCCTTTCATGTAGTAAAAAATGCCTCCAAAGCCTTGAATGACATCAGAAAATCTACTGATTTCGGCTCGAAAAAAGAAAACAAGAAGGCAAAAAAAGACTCTTATCTCTTCACAAGCTCTATTTTCAAGCTTTCCGGAGCAGAACTCGACAGGCTGGATTCCTACTTGGGCAAAAGCGAGGTTCTGGCCAATGCATACTTCTCTTATCAGGAGATTTTGTATTTCTACAAAATTGAAGGCTACAATGAAGCGACAGACTACATATTAAATTGGATTATAGATACATCTGAATTAAACATACCCGCTTTGAACAAAGTAGTTGCTACAACTGCTAAATGGCTTTTTGAAATATTGAACCATTTCAAGCATCATATTTCGAATGGCAAGACAGAAGGCAAAAACCGGCTAATAAGAATGATCGAAAGGATGGGGTTCCATTACGGACATAAAACAATGCAAGCTGCAATTTACGCCCATGATGCCAGGCAAGCGAAGCTTCGCAAACATTTACATATAAATAAATCTATTAAGGAGGCTGTCGAGAATTCAGGCGAAAGAGTTGCGGCTTAGCAATATTCACTAATTTACC
>JAISZB010000347.1 GCA_031269465.1 Clostridiales bacterium
GGCGTTCGCCGATGAGAAGTCGGGGGAGGGGCGGTCTCCCGACGCAGCGGCGGGGCGCGCGAAGCTGGAGCCGGAGCTTTCGGGGAAGCCCGCCCTTTGCGCCAAGACGCCATGCAACTGCATAGATCTGGGCATTATGCCGATTAAGAATATAGATTTGGCGCTGAAGGTCCGGCGCAAGCCCAAAAGCAAGAAAGTCCGCCAAAGCAAGAGGGCTTTGGGGGCGGGCGTCGAAGATCGGCCCGAAGCGGCGGAGGCGCGCGAGGAGTTCGGCCATTGGGAAATTGACTCGGCCGTCGGGAAAAAATCGGACAAGTCCGCGGTTCCGGCGATAGTCGAGAGGAAGGCGCGCATCCAGATCGCCGCGGAGCTCGGCGGGCGCGACAGCGGCGCCGTGGACGCGGCGGCCGGGCAGGTTGCCGGAAGCTTCGGCGAGGCGGCCGGCGGCGTCTTCAAAAGCACCGCGGGCGACAACGGCCGGGAGTTCGCGGGGCGGGGCGGCGCCGTGGAGCGCGCCGTCTATTTCTGCCATCCCCACTCAAGCTTCGAGAAGGGGGCCAACGAGCGCCACAGCGGGCTTCTGCGCCGCTTCGCGGAAAAGGGGAGAAGCGTGGACGACATGCCCGCGCAGCTGATCTCCAAGGCGGCGGACTGGAACAACAACCTTCCCAGGAAAATTCTAGGTTGCAAGACTCCTGCGGAAATGTTTGAGATAGAGATCCTCAAAATAACGCAAGGGGCGGCATAACGCAAGGGGCAGCATAACGCAAGGGGCGGCACAACGCAAGGGGCGGCACAGCGCAAGGGGCGGCACAGCGCAAGGGGCGGCACAGCGCAAGGGTCTGGTGGCCCCTGCTCCTACGTCTTCCACTTGGGTAAAGGAAAAAAATCCCTATGGCATCTGTTGCATTTGATATTGCAATTTATATGCACATGCCGGACTTGACCGAGATTCAAAAGGCAATTTTGAAACAGACGCTTGAAGAACTCTGTGGACAGTTCGGCATCACTTTGGAAACGGATGTGTCAGGGATGAAGCTTACAGACAGTGGAGCGCCAGCGCTCTCCATGCCCGTGCCGTCGTCGCAGTAGAGCCGTTCACCGTCCTCGTCGTCCACAGGCGCGGGACACGGCTCCAGCGAGTTAATGCGTCCGCCCGAACCGTCGCCGCAGTTGATCCAGTCTCCGTTTAAGCGCCGGCACATATCTTTCAACTCGCGCTCCGGGTCAACGCCGATGATTTTTGTGCCGCTCATGTATTCGGAGAGGACGAGACTCTTGGCGGCGGTGCTTTTGCCGACACCCGCCACGCCCAGTATGACGAAGTTTGCATTCGTCCTGTCGCCCCGCGCAGCCACGGGTCGATTACCACAAGCCCGTCCTGCGCGCCTTTGGCGAAATAATAGCCGTCGCAGCCGGAAAAGCCCGACGACGCGAAGGACATACCGTCCATAAACGTGGTCAGCGGCACGTTGCGGCGCATGATGTTGCATATCACGTCCGGCATAACATGATACGGCGCAATCGCCTGATGCGCCTCCTTTTGCAGATTGGCGAGTACCCGGATTTTACAGCGCAGGGCGTTTATAAACGCTCGTACCCGCTTGCTTTCGCAATATGGCGGAGCATTTCATTTTAAAATGAACCAATTGTTTATATTTAAGCCTAAAAAAGTCGCACCCTCATAAGTTGAGGGCACGACTTGATGTTCTATCGATAGTGTTTGGCCTAGTTCTACCATAACCAACTTACGGCATATTTCGGCACGTTCTCATCCGCCGAAAGGAATGTCATTTCTTCCGCGATTGCCGTTGATATGAGCAATCTGTCGAATGGGTCGCGGTGATGATATGGCAGTGTCTCGACCGGGCGAACGTGGCGCGGTTCGAGCGTAAGCAACTCAAAGCCGCTTGCGGCAACTTCATCAAAAAACTCCGCAACGGTACACAACGACGCATTCTTTCTGTTAAGGCTGCGTTTTATGGCGATTTCCCACGCTGAAATAATACTGACGAATATTTCATTCCCGCTGTCCTCTATCACCTTTTTTGCGTTTTCAGAGAGTTCCGGACTGCCCGCAAAGTACCAAAAGGCGCTATGTGTATCAAGTAAACACCTCATCACATATACTCCTTAAAGTCATCGAGAGGCTTGTCAAAACCTTCCGGCAGAGAATACTTGCCTTTCCAAACACCGTAGCGAGAGGCGCGTTTTGCCGTGACGCTTCCCGCTGAATAAGCATACGACATTCCGATCACAAACGGAAGATTGTTAGCCCTCACCGTCTGTTTTAGGAACAGATTCACCGCCGTAGATAGGTCAAGCCCGATAGACTCAAAAATCTGTTGCGCTTGCGCCTTTACCTCAGCATCCGTTCTGACGTTTATGTTTGCAGTTGCCATACTTACACCTCCATCTTCTTATATTGTATCACAATCAAAGTACGTTTTCAATACGTTTATGGAAAATCGGGTGTAGATATAAATTTGGGGCATTTACAATATACTGCTTATCTTAAGCCTCCCGCCCTCTGTCTTATTGGGGTTTTCGGCGCAATCTATTGAGCTGGCAAGTGTTTGGGGCTATGGTTTTGCCTTTGCCAGCGTGACGGGGTTTTGTCCATGCAGTGGCCATCTAGGAGAAAATCGGAATCGAAAAACGAGGTGTTTTGCTCATTCTACATCTCTCTTTTCTGCGGTATTTAAAGCAAAGCGGCGTGAATGTCTGAATAAGACATCCATGCCGCTATTTATATGAAGCTATCAAAAAAGAACGATACAAGATGCTATGCCGAATACGGCAAAAAATCTCCTCAACGGCTCGATCGTAAACCCGCTGGGCGTCGTCTACCAGTCGTTGTGCGTCCTAAACCGCGTTTTTTTGCCTGTTTTACTTGTTTCTCGGCTTACGTGAAAGAAGTTTGCCGGGTTAAGCCGCTGCTCGCGTAAAAGGCGCTTTCAGCCCTCGTCAAGTTCCCGCAGCTTATCCTTGTTGGAGAATCAACCATAATATTTAGCGCCATCGAACAGCATAGGCTTCTAGTTCTTGCGGCAAACGGTGCGACAAAGCGGCAAATAGAACGATTCTCACTGCGCTGCTTCGCTTGCCACAGACGCCAAACTCCCAAAGCGGCATGGCCGCAATCTCCTCCTCGCCGCCAAGGCAATCGGCCATGAGAAATGCTATATATCGCCGCGTATGTATCTTTGCGTCAATTCTTCAGTCGGATGAGAGAAAATCTGCATTGCGCTCCCCTTCTCGATAATTCTCCCTTCATGGAAAAATGCTGTGAAGTCTGATATTCGCCTTGACTGCTCCATGTTATGAGTAACTATCACAATAGTTCTTGACGCCTTCAGTTCCGTTAGCAGACCTTCTATTTGATAGGTAGATATGGGATCAAGCGATGAGCACGGCTCATCCAGAAGCAAAAGCTTAGTGTCAAGCATTAATGCCCTTGCAATGCAAAGCCTTTGCTGCTGCCCTCCTGAGAGCTTTTGCGCTGGACTGTGAAGCCTGCCCTTCAATTCGTCCGCAAGTCCTACGATGCGAAGCTTCTCCCCCGCAAGCTCTGCGAGCTCGCGTTTGTTGACATGGTAATGCTCCTCATAAGGAAAAAACATATTTTGCATTACGGTTTTAGGGAGGAGATTTGGACGTTGGAATATCATTCCTATCCCCTTTCTAAGCAACCGTATTTCCTTTTGCTTTTTCATTTCGTATACCGAATTCCCATCCACAAAAATCTTGCCATAGAGGCGAAATCCTGGAATCTCGTCGTTCATTCGGTTTATAGAGCGAAGAAGGGTTGTTTTGCCGCATCCCGACGGCCCTATGAATGAATATATGGCGTCCTTTGAAACATCTATATTTACATCATGCAAGGCCGGCTTATCTTTATAGAGCACATCTACATTTTCAACTTTAACGAAAATTTCTCCCATCACTGCCATCCCTTTTTGCTATCGCCGATAGAGCCGATAAGCGCCGCAGCGGCATTCAGCGCGATTATTACGCATATAAGCACAAGAGACGCGCCGAATGCCGCCTCAAGGTTATTCCCCTCTCCGACGGGAGAAGTGTAGTAGATATAGGATGTCAATGTGCTTCCGGTGTTTCTTAGGGCATCAATCCAGTTCTCAGGACGATGCCATGGCTGCCGGCCTGTCATGCGCAGGCTTCCTCCAAGTGCCAGCCACACTATCGCGGTGTCTCCCATGATTCTTCCCATTCCGAGAATCATGCCTGTAACAATGCCGCCGCGCGCAGCAGGTATGGACACTTTGCGGATCGTCTGCCACTTGGTCGCTCCGAGTGCAAGAGATCCGTCGAAATGCGATTGGGGGGTCCTTGACAGAGCTTCATACATTGCTTTCGCGACAAATGGGAGAATCATCGCCGCCATCGCCGCTCCCGCAGATAAAAAAGACTTCCCGTATGCCTTAAGTACAACTCCTCCGTCATTTTGCACCGGGGTTGAAAGAAAAGTGAAAGCTGGGTCAGTAAAAACCGCAAGGGCGAACAATCCGATGACGATCGTAGGGATTCCCGCTAGAATATCTGTGGCAAGCCCTATGCTCGCCCCTGCCAAGCCCTTTTTTGCATAGTAAACCATAAACACTGCCGTAGATAGAGAAATCGGAAAAGCCGCTGCCGTCCCTACTGCCGTTAGAATCATGGTTCCAATCAAGGGTGTGGATATTCCCCCCATCGCTTCTGGATCCATCACGGAAGCGCTGGGTTCTTCAATCAAAAAAGGGATGGAGATCGCACTCTTCCCATTTATAAAAACTACCAGCAGGATTAATAAGCACACGCATGCAACCATTGCCATAGAAATCCAAGACGAAGCATAACCTACGATGCTCGCAATGCGTCTGTTTTTTATCTTTCTCAAGCATTTCACCCGTTTCTGGCAGATCGCCTCATAAATGCGCGGGCTGTCGCCGAAAGCGCCGCACCCATTGCAAGAAGAATAGCTCCACACGCAAATAGCGCGCTCTCTACGGCAGGAACGCTCATGGCCTCAGATTTATTCACAATTGCTGAGGATAGCGGAAGTATCGGCGTGAGCAGCGCTGCCATTCCATTTGAAAGAATCGGAATCATCCCTACTCCGCCGCAAACCATGGATACCGCGATGGCCTCCCCTATTCCGCGCCCAGCGGCAAGAATAAGGCCGGCAACAATTCCTGGCCGCGCAAAAGGCAAGCAAATCCTCCAAATGACTCTTATATGGCTCATTCCGAAAGCCATGCCAGTTTCTTTGAGCGACAGGGGCGCCTCTTTAAGCGCGTCCGAGGAAAGCGCAATGACCATTGGCATTATCATAAACGAGATCACAATGACAGACGAGAGAAGATTTCTTCCAGTCATCTGAAAAAACTCCAGATATTCAATCTGCATATCTATTGTTATAAAAGCCGACTCAATCGAAGGTACAACAAGCATAACTCCTATTAGTCCGAATACTACAGACGGAATAGACGCAAGCAGCCTCACCGCGGCAAGAAGAACAGACGCAAACGGCCTCGGCGCAAGCTCGCAGATTGCGATAAACGCGCACACGCCTATGATTCCCGCAACGCCTAAGGATAAAAGAGTAGACAGCACTGTGCCCGCAATAAGTCCGAACATTCCAAATTTAAGCATCGGCTCGTCTATAGGAGCATAAAAAGCCTCTGATATCTGCTTGTCAAAACCGCTTTTGTAAATTATCTCCGCCCCGCTGTTGATAAGCACAGGCGATGCCTTCATAAAAATGAAAGCAAATATAAGAAATATAATGACTATTCCGAAAAATGCTAAAGCCTTCATTAAAAGTTCAGATGGAGAGAGCTTCAATCGTTTGGTGAACATCAGCGACTCCTTATATACTGGAGAGTTAAAAGTTCTCACAGTTGTTCCTGCAAAATCCTTGATTAAGCAGTTTTTCATTATACGTCAAATAGAAGCCTGGAAAACTGAAAGCAGCGTAAAATCAATGCTTATCAGTTTTGGATTCGAGAACTTTCAACACTTCAGAATGCAAATCAGTCAAGCGAGAATATATATCCGCAAGTCAATATTTTGAGCGCATGCCAGCTTTAGAATGTCTTTTTCCGGCTTTAGAGCCTATCCTTAATAGGCGCAAGGATTATTTGGAGCCGTTTGCTTTTCAAATAATCCTTAATTTTAGGAGATTCCCCTTATCAATGATAAGCCCTCAGCCTAAAGTTTAGCTTCTAGCAAATTTAAGCAATAGTGTCTCCTAATAGATCGATATGTAACCTTCTTTTTCAATTATGTCTGTCTGTACGCTCGGAGTACGCAGATAATCGATGAGCTTTGCATTGATTCCGGTTGCGTTAGACTTGGTCAGAACGTAGAGGCTTCTAGAAAGCGGATATGCAGCGCTTTTTACAGTTGTTTCATTTGCGGAGATCCCATCAAGTGAAACAGCTGAAACTGTGCTGTCTACAAATCCTATAGAATCGAATCCGATGGCGTTTGCGGATGACGCTACAGCCTGCTTGATTAAGGCTGATGATGAGAACGGGGTTGCCGTCCCTACGACAGTCTGCTTGTCTAGAAGCATCTCTTCAAGCGTGGCTAGCATTCCGGAGCCTGTCTCACGCGTTTGCACCAGGATTGGAGCGTTGTTTCCTCCAACATCCTGCCAATTCTTGATTTCACCCAAAAAAATTTGAGCAGCCTGCTCTTTGGTGAGATTTTTTACAGGATTGCCGGGATGCACTATGATGGCTATTCCGTCGCTGGCAATGGCAATTGGAACTAATTCCACCTTTTCATCATCAGTCAACTCTCGGCTAGACATTCCGACATTGTTTGCTCCGCTTGATGTATCCTTAATGCCGGCTCCCGATCCGCCTCCGGAAACAGCTATTGAAAGCCCTGCGTTTGCCGCAAGGAGTTTATCCGCCGCCGCCTGCATTATTGGCAGAACTGTCGTCGAGCCGGAGACCTTTATCGATCCGCTGACTCCAGTAAAATAGTTGACCGACGCTTTATTAGCGGCAGAGTCGTAGTTTACCTCAGCTCCTATTGATTCAGCCAAGGCTCTGATTGGAATTAGAGTGCTGCCGTTAGAAATTTCCGGTGGAGTATCCAGAGTCTTGGATGCTCCATTTACGGTATAAATTTTTGAATTAATTGTAAACTGAACATTATAGGCCGCTGTTTCGATTGTCACAAGCTGCCTGCCTTCATCCCACGACACAACCGCCCCTAAAGTCTCTGAAATAACGCGAAGAGGCACTAAAGTCCTGCCATCCTTTACCACTGGCGGAACAGTAGATGACACTGCTTTGCCGTCTACCTCAAGTGCCATGTCGGCGCCAAGGACAGTTGATCCAATAGCTGAGCTGAGTGCAATTGCCAACGCCAGAGAAACAGTGAAAAGCTTCTTCATACATACATCTCCTCAAATTGAATAATACCTAATTTTTGCCAGCTTAAAGGTGGCAGTATGGTATGCTTTCTTTCCGATTTCAAGTATAGTGCCGCAATGTAAAATCTATAATATTGTCATTGTAAAGCCTGAGTAAAATTTTATGATAAGTTTTTCGCGATATTATCAATGCAAATCGAAAAACCCTGTTTTGGATCTTGACCGTTCAGGATCCCACTATGCAAATAGCATTTGCCCGCAAATCGCTGTATCTCAGAAATAGAACCTTTATTGTGCGCGCTCAGTCAAATGTACAGATTTCATGGCTAGCTTATCCATTGAGCGTTGTAAAGTCCAGCCCTAAAACCGAGACTCCCCAATGCTCAACAATACGCCAAGCAGCGCTCTATCAGCCTAGCTCAATAAATTCAGAAACCGCGCAACTCAGCAGGCCGCCTGCATATTGAATCACGCCATTTAAACAAAAATCTCCAGCGCATGCTGAAGATTAAAAAACCATTGCAGGATCTGACCTAGCAAGCATATATTGAGTTTTAGCCGTAATATTCAACTCTAAATGAGCGTTTGCCTAAGTCAAATAATGGGAACTCGAATTTGAAGGTAATATTGCACAAAACGAAGATTCAGTTTAAAGATGCCATGTGAGTTTTGGAATTGGGAATATTGC
>JAISZB010000371.1 GCA_031269465.1 Clostridiales bacterium
TTTTTTCTAATAATATCCTTTTTTGTCTTTGAGTTTTTCCTTTTTTCGAAATCCCCATATAGCGCCCACCCCCACTACCTGTACAGTCAAGCCACATAATATGCAAATCAGTATAAATGACTTCAATCGTCCCATTTGAAGCGCTTTATTTCAATGATTGATGCAATTAGAATAATAAAGATATTTGAAGAGCTTTGTAGGCGTTATGAAAAATCTTTTCCCAGATGAAGGCGACTACTTTACAACTCTTATTCCAACATATATGATATTGTGAGAAACTATCATTGATCTTAGTTTTCAGAGAGGGGTTGCAAAGGATATGACTTTGAATGATACGATTTCTGTTAGGCGAACAGTTAGAAAGTTTGACAAGACTCCGCTTGAGACAAAAGTCCTAAGCGAGATCAAAAAAGTGGTAGCTGATACAAAGCAACTTATCGGACAAAACGCAAGATTTGAATTTGTGCAGGCTGATGATGTGAAGGGTGGATCTGCCCCGCATTATATACTTGCTTTTTGTGACAAGAGCGATGCCAATTATGCGAATGTAGGATATGTACTTCAGAAAGCGGATCTGCATATCCAAAGCATTGGCCTGGGGAGCGCTTGGCTGGGAAGCGTCAAGCCGAAAGCTAAAAGGAATGATTTTTGCA
Organism: Clostridiales bacterium; assembly: GCA_031269465.1. Taxonomy (GTDB): domain Bacteria; phylum Bacillota; class Clostridia; order Lachnospirales; family WQUN01; genus JAISWZ01. The sequence goes on from JAISZB010000371.1 coordinate 654, forward strand.
TTGCTCTTGCTTTTGGAAAAACTGAAGTCCCTGTAAGGATCAGTGAATCCGAATTCAAAAGACTAAAGCTTTCAGATATAAGCCCTGTTGAAAACGGCATAGCGCGAGCTGCCAGACTTGCTCCATCGGCGATGAATTCACAGCCGTGGAAACTGCGCTTTGAAGAAGGAAAAGTCATTGTTCAGCTTTCTCCAAGAGGGGCGATGAGGCTTATTCTTGGAACAAAGTTGAACAAAGTCGATTTGGGGATTGTCACGAGGCATGTGGAGGTAGCTCTTAGAAACGAAGGCAAACGCATAAAGAGCATTATCACAAGCCCTTCAGGGAAAGATTTGCAAATTGAGGTATCTTACAAATAAAAGGTTCATGATGTGAAGGCACCTTCTAGCAGGCAGACTGATTAGTTCCGATTTTGGAGCTTGATTATACAGTGAGTGCAAAATGCCGATATCTGCATTTCTCACTATTCAAAGGATAAGCAAGCTCCAAATCGGCACATTTTGCTGCAAATCGTCATACCTAAAAACAAAGGCAATCAGGACTCTTGCGGCGCAAATGGACGACGCAACAAGAAAGAATTGGAACAATATCGGAGATTATCGTTTCAGCTTTAAACTCTTCCGTACGCAGTTGAATCATACTTGGCTTTAGTCCATATTTATAAGATATACCGCTTTTCATCAAATGTTCCTTTTTTTGGAGCTTGACTGTCCATTGAGTGGTGCGAAATGTCGGTACCTGCATTTCGCACTCGCTGTATAATCAAGCTCCAAAAAAGGCAGTTTAGTACGAAAATACATTTTATGGATATTTGACCATGCCTCAAATACACAAATGACTTAATATTTTCACCATTGGCTGTGAAGCGCAGCGTCATGGGGTTTATATGAAAAGCAGTATAACTTGAGAGTTAAGAGTTCTCTTGTTTAATTTTGATGCTTGGTTAAATCATCTAGAATTCATACATGATAATTTTACTGCTTATAATTTATTATTATTTTGATTTTCTAGTAGGATGCCGCTCCAAAATTTGAATTTCCTTGCAAACTTCAGCCCCGGCACTTGAAATTCTCCTGAAAACCCCTTAAAATACAGCCGAGCTCTCTGATTTGAATACACAAAGGAGGCGAACCAGGCGGCAATCCGCTCAAGCGGCAATGGCTGAATCCTTCTATGAAACCGCCGGGAAATTTGAGAAATGCTTCAGCGCAAAGGCGGCGTTCCGCTGGTTCACAGCCTTTATCCCGGGTTCAATCCTCGCGTCGGATTGCGGAGGGGCGCTCCGACATGAAACCAACGCCTTGCCTCCATGCCAATTGCTGTAATCAATTTAGCCAGGTGTAGCGGCAGATTCATTTCCAGCAGAAGTTTCATGCGGTTTCGATCCCGGTTTCAAGCTCTTGAGCCAACGGCGTAATTATCCCGTTCCATGCCAAAAAGAACTGAACTGAACGCAAAGAAAAAGAGCGCATGAAACTCATGAGCTCTTTTCATCTTGAAAATTAGATTCGCGCGGCGCATACATAACTCTATATGGTTTGAATTACTCTCCAAATGTCAGATTGGAGCGGATCCATCTCCTCAAGCGCACTCGTGACAAGACCGTTGCGCTTGTCTTTCAGGCAGCAACGCCTAATGCCTTTCAAGTTTTCAAGCATTTGAAGCTTGGTCAGAGAAACACCGTGCGACAGCAGTTCCTTGTGCAGGGCATGCACTAGCATCTGTCCCAGCATGCAACAGAAAATCTGAACTTTTGTCTTGGGATCATTGAAAGCGAAACCAAGGCTGGCAGCATTGAACTGAGCTTGTGAATCTCTGTAGCCTTCTTCTTCGTCTTCATCGCCGTCTTCGCTGAAGATGCCATGAAGTCCGAATTCGCAATCATTCTCTTCCTCATAACCTTCATCTTCATCATAATCTTCGTCATATTCATCTTCATCGTCAATGCTGAATTCGGAAAGCGCGTCGATATCATTTTTGCCGATGCCATGGCTTGAATCTGAAAACAGCAAGTCATCCAAGAAGAAATCGCCAATATCAAAAACGTTGTGAGGCTCTTTATCTTCATTTTTACATTCATCGTCATTTTCATCGTTTTCGAAGCTGAAGCTGGGAAAAGCCTTGAAATCATCTGAAAGAGAAAATGCATCCCCAAAAACCACGCTAAGATCATCTTTTTCTTCGGCGTCTTCATCTTCCTTGAACAAGTCGAAGAAATAATTGAGGTTGAAATTGAATTCCTCAATCCTGCTCATGATTTCATTGCTTAAAGAAGAATATAGGCAAGACAGGGTAAATTTGTCCATTTCAGGATCGCCATCGTTATGAGTGAAATCTGTAATGTCCACCAGCTCTTCTTCAGCTTCGACGAGATCATCTTCTGTTACAAGCTCCATTTGCTCTAGAAAATACTGCTTGGTGAATATTTCAGGATCAAGATTCATTTCCCCCGGAAGGCTTGTTGACCTGAACCAACCTCTGAAGGAATCAAGATCTCCAGGGCAGCAGACCGTTTGAACCGCTAGAAGCAAGAGGCTGGTGCTGGACTTTATTCCGCTTTCTCCGGGGTGTCCCAAAAAAATAATATCGTCAAGGCATTCCTCAATCTCAAGCTTTTCAGCCATTTTAATCAGCGCGAAGGTGTCTCCGTGCGAATATGACCTCAGCGAGAGGCTTTCAAACTTTTCATTCGCAAGCGATTCGGCGAAGCTTCTAGTTGTCGTTGCGTACTCGATTACAACTGGCCTCAGCATTTCGACAGCTTCATTTTTGGAGTCGGCATCGGGTTGTTTTTTACGAATAGACGCCATTTTCACACCCCCATTGTAATTTGTCTCAAATATATATCAAACCCTAATGTGCTTGAATGCTTTGCAGATGCTTAATCGGAACACGGGTCGAATATTGCGCCGACTAAGAAGAACAATTGATATATCCTATGAATCTTCCGCATATGAATTCAGTATATCCCTAGCGCAATCGATTGTCCACTAAAACTAATTAATGGGAGAATACCCCTTTGGGGTTAGGGCTGCCAACAGCCCGCAACTCATATATACTTTACTATTATATCATAATATTAGGGTCATGTCTCTAGATTTGATGAAATAAACCAAAAAATAAATTGCCTGGAATGAATGAAATAAATGAAAGGGAGGATATTTTGACGAGCAAATTCAGCCATCTGAATTATGTTGCTACTTTGGCGATTCCAGCTGATGGTCGCCTTGCTGATTTGCATATGGAATTGCCTAGTTGCATTTGACTGCAAATCAGTATATCATACAAGCTAGCCAATATAAATATATCAAAATTACTTTGGGAGCGACGAAAGCAGAAGCCGGCTTTTTATAGGGTGACGAGCATTGGCTATGCCAATTCGCGGCAATATGCCATAGCTGCAGCATTTCGTCGCTTATTGTCTGGAGATGATATTTTGAACCTTCATGAGATAGTGGAGGCCTTGGAGGCAGGCTCCGCGGATAGCATGCTTCCTGAAGCGAAAGATCTCAAACGCATGAAAACCGTCTCAACTCATCCCTTTTACCGCTCAATCAGGGCGCCTATTGAAAAAGCGGCTGATGAGCTTTCAGGTTCACCCATAGCGAGCTTGCCGTTTTCATTGCTTAAGAAGTTCGATGATCCGCAAGGCGGTTCCAGGAGAGAGTATGAAGATGTATATTTCAGCCGCAGGAAAAGGCTGACGGCATTCGCGGCTTCGCATTTGATTTCGCCCTCCAGCGAGAGGCTCTCCGATCTGGAAGACGCCATATGGGCTATATGCGATGAATACTCATGGTGCTTGCCGGCCCATATGGGTTTTAGCGAAGCTCAATATGCTTCAGGCGCCCCGTTTATTGATGACTCCGGGCTGTTTTTTGGAAAAATGAGCCGAAAAGAGCAATTGATTGATCTATTCGCCGCTGAAACTGCATTTTCACTGTCTGAAATAACTTCAATCATTTCCGGGATCAATCCAATGGTGGTTCGCAGGGCTAGGGAAGAAGTATTTAAAAGAGCCCTCATTCCGTACATGTCCTTCGATTCAGACGCAAGAAGCTGGGAGTGCGGCAGCTCGAACTGGGCAGCCGTCTGCGCGGGAGGATTGGGAGCGTCTGCAATGTATTTGATTAGAGAACCCTTGGCCTTAGGGCGATATATTCATAGAGTCCTAAGCTCCATGGAGACGTTTCTGAGCGGTTTCAGCGATGACGGCGCATGCCTCGAAGGATTGTCGTACTGGTCGTATGGATTCGGATTCTTCATATACTTTGCGGATCTGCTCAAAGCTCGAACCAATGGCATCATCGACTTGACTCAAGGAGCAAAGGTAAAGAAGATAATGCTATTCCAGCAGAAATGCTTCTTAGGGCTAAACAAGACCATAAGCTTTTCAGATGCGCCAAGAGAGTGCGGATTTGTGCCCGGCCTGACATATTACTTGAAAAAATCCAATCCCGAAGTGGAGATTCCAGATAAATCGCTGATGCTGACATTCGGGGATGATCATTGCTTTCGGTGGCCTGTCGAGTTAAGAAGCCTGCTTTGGCCGTCTCCTGATGTTGACGGAGGCGCTGCGCTTAAGGATGGGTTCTTTGCTTTTTCTGACGCGCAGTGGTGCTCGGCTAGATTTAAAGGCTTTTCATTTGCCTGCAAGGGAGGCGTGAACGCTGAGCCTCACAACCATAATGACGTTGGGAGTTTTCTTGCGGCGGGGATGGGAGAATGGCTGATTGTCGATCCAGGAGCAGGCTCATATACAAAGAAGTACTTTGGATCCGAAAGATATGAATTGTTCACGCCAAGTTCCAGAGGCCATTCCGTTCCCATAATTAACGGACGGCATCAAATGCCTGGAACCGAATTCAGAGCTTGCGCGTTTGAAGCGCGCGAGGGCGCAAAAGAGATTAGGATAGGCATGAACCTGGCTGGCGCATACGGCATTGGCGATATGATTGCGCTAAATAGGAGCTTTCGCGTTTTCAAGGACGGAAGCGGCATGGAGATGACTGATAGCTTTGAATTTCTAAATCCGCCTGAATCAGTAGTGGAACGTTTCATAACGCTTAGGGAGCCGGAGCTGTCGGAGGCAGGGGCGCTAATTAAGACTTGCGGCTCGCAAGCAATCCTCGAGTGGAATCAAGATGAAGCGGAGGCATCATTGTTTGAGGAGCGGAGAATGGCTCACCATGAAATTGAAGAAACGCTCTACTGCCTGGACTTGAGATTGAAAAGCCAACGAAGCTGCTTCAGCTTCAGGATAAAAATAAAAGTTGAGGCTCAATAATATGCTGGCTATACCGAATTCCTTTTTAGAGCTTGATTATCTTGAAACCTGTATAATCAAGCTCCAAAAAAGGCAATTTTCTATGAAAATCAGTATAAAAAGGGGGAGGCCCAGGCACTGCCTGGGCCTCCCCCTTTTTAAGCCGCGCGGCGAGCTAGGCTGCGAGCGCGAAGGCCACTGAAAACAAAGTTCCGTCTTCACCGCTTGAGGCTGTTATCTTCGCGTGGTGAAGATCCGCGATGTTTTTCGCGATGGCGAGTCCAAGGCCGTATCCTTCATTGGTTCTGGAAGTGTCGGCTCTATAGAAGCGCTCAAATAGCCTGCTTATGTCTTCCTCTGAAAGAGGCGCTCCGCTGTTGTGAACGCCAAGGATTGCCTTGGACTGCCTGGAAGAGACGGTGACGGCTACTGTGCCGCCGCTGTCGGAGTATTTGATGGCATTGTCCAGCAGTATGCTGATAAGCTGGCGAAGCTGGGCTTCATCCGCGTTAATGAAGATGTCGCGGGAAATCCCCTCTGTATCTATGCAAATCTTTCGCTCAAAGGCTACAGCCTCAAAGGCGAGGGACGAACCGAAAGCCAAGTCGCTTAAGCTGAGCCTGGAGTGGTGGACAGTCATTTTGGCGTCATCAGTTTTAGCCAGGAATAAGAGGTTTTCGACCAGCTTTTTCATGCTCTGAGCTTCAGCCTCGGTATTTTCTATCCAATGGGAAGCCTCGGCGGAGTCTGACTCCATAGACTTGAGTATTCCTATGTTTGCAAGTATCACAGTCAGAGGAGTTTTCAGCTCATGGGAAGCGTCAGCGACGAAGCGTCGCTGCTGGCGCCAAGCCAGCTCTGCTGGCTTGAATATCCACCTGGACAGGAACAGGCTTATAGCGAAGAAGGCGGCAAGAGATGCAGCCATGGACAGCGACGAAATGATAATGGAGTTTCTTATGGCAGCCAACTCGTTTGTTCTGTCTATTACAGCAACTTTGATGCCGCCATGTTCAGATGTTTTCATGTACCTTAGATTGTATTCTCTTAAAACTCCCACGATTTCATCGCTTGCCAAGATTCTAGAGGCTATCTGGGCAAGGCTGTAGTCCGTGATGCTGATGTTGTCTGAATAGGTGACAAATACCGCTCCGCCTGCAGTCACTCTGAAAACCAGCACGGGCGATGGGGAAAAGCCTTCTGCGCGTTGCTGTCCGAAATAGAATGGAGGGGCCTTTTGATTGTCCATTCTATTAAGGGATAATTTGAGCGCGGAAACGCTTTCGCTTCGCTGCTGGTTGAAGTTGGATGCGCACAGCGCTGAAAAAACAATGACCATAACTGTAAAAACTAACAGCATATTTATTATTATGAACTTTTTTTGAAGATCTCGAATCATGGATTGGTTCTCTCCCTGATATATCGATTTGAACGAGCTAAAAGCTTCCTTGCCGAGCATTCTTACGCTTTGAAAAAGCATATCACCAAGAGCTTAAATTAATCTGAAGCTTCAAAATTTCAGATATAATGATTCGCATATGAAAGTTCCTAATTTGCATCTGGCTGTACAGCGTGCGCGAAATGGAGATATAGGCATTTAGCGCCTTGAAAGCGGACAGTCAAGCTCCAAATTAGGATCATCACTCTGCGAACCAGCAAATAAATCTTAGATTTTACTTAAAATTCACTTGAATTTCACAGGCAGTTTTTTTCAGACTATTTTAAGACTTGCGCCTTATAATCATGCATATCAACGAAAATAAGATGAAAAAAGAAGGCTTGCTCTTGAACTCGCTTTCAAATAATTTTAGGAGCGCCATAATCAGCCTTCGCCTTTTTCATCATCCAAATCGCCTCTGGCTGGAACTCGGGCGGATGCACCCGAACCAAGTTGGAGGCAGCCTAAATATAATGCAAATCAATATAAATCTCAAGCAAGGCGGGAGGCAAGGCAAAAAATGGCTGAAACTTTTTTCAAGCGCCGCGAGATCAAGTATATCATAGACGAAAAGCAGCGCGAAAAGATAATGGAGCTGTTAGACGGCTATATGAAAAGCGATGGATATGGAGAGTACACTGTCAGAAACATCTATTATGATACAGATGCCTTTGACATAGCCAGAATGTCCGCAGACAAGCCGCTGTATAAGGAAAAGCTGAGGCTTAGATCATATGAGAAGGCAGACGGGCTCTCCCCGGTGTTTCTGGAGCTGAAGAAAAAGTACGACATGGTTACGTACAAGCGGCGGGTCATGCTTCCTCATGATCCGACAGTATCATTCATTTCCGGAAAGCAGGGCCATGAAGCTTTCCCTGGCATTTGCCAAAAAGATCTCCAGGTGCTTGGCGAGATAAGGCACTTCCTCAAGCTCAATCCTGTAGCCGCGAAAGTGTTCTTGTGCTATGACAGAATCGCCATGGTTGGAGTGGATGACTGCGAGTTCAGGGTTACACTGGATTCCAATGTAAGATTCAGAAGGAGCGATTTGAGGCTGGGAGGAGGCTTGCATGGAACTGAGCTCTTGGATTGCGGAAAGTCGCTGATGGAGATAAAGGCAATTGGAGCCATGCCCATGCGGCTGTCACGGCTTCTCAGTGAATGCGGGATTTTCCCCTCATCATTTTCAAAATACGGGCAGTCCTACCGGATGCTTAGTTGCAAGGGCGGCAATAGAATCGAAGGGCAGGCGATTGAAAGTGCTTGATATAACGGCAAGCGCGCTAAACGGCTCGCTTTCCTTAGGGAATGTTCTTTTATGCTCTGCGGCTTCTCTGGCGCTGGGGTTTGGTTCTGCTTTGGTTCATATGTTTCGAAGCAAGTATAATAGAAATTTCGTTATAACCCTTGTGTTGCTTCCTGCGATGGTGCAGATTGTCATAATGCTTGTAAATGGAAATATAGGGGCTGGAGTGGCGGTAGCCGGAGCTTTCAGCCTAGTTCGCTTCAGATCTATACCGGGAAGCTCCAGAGATATAGGGAGCATTTTCTTCTCTATGGCCATAGGCTTCATTACAGGCATGGGATATATCTTATTTGCGGCTGTTTTTCTTGTTGTTGTCGGTGGAGCAAGCCTTGCGCTGTCTGCTTCGAAATTCGGGGAATCCGGCAGGCTGGAGCGGATCCTAAAGATTTTGATACCAGAAAACCTAGATTATGACGAACTGTTCGATGATCTCTTCGAAGAGCACCTTGAAAGCGTAGAATTGGACAGAGTTAGGACCACAAATATGGGAAGCCTTTATGAATTGACATACATTGTGCGATTCAAGTCATCATCAGTGCCCAAGTCTTTCATAGACGCGCTGAGATGCAGGAACGGGAACCTCAACATATCCGTCAGCAGGGAGCATTCGCTGATGGAGGAGCTTTAGGAGATGAGAGCGCTATGAAAATGAAATATAGAGCGTGCCTGCTGCCGTTGATCCTCGCTGCCTGCCTGTCTTTGTCCGGATGCGGCATAGAAAGCAGAGCTGAGGAAATGGCGCCTCCAGCCGCTGCGGACTCGAGCGAGGCTCTGGCGGACGAAATGATAAGCAAGCCGGCGGCTGTTCAAATTTCAGCCGAGGATTCTGATGATTCTTGGGATGGAGAAACTGCGGTTTTTATAGCCTTTGAAGAAACAGCGGCTGAAATCAGCGGGAAGGGCGCATCATTTGGAAGCGGGGTTTTGACTGTAAGCCAAGCCGGAACTTATGTGCTTTCAGGAAAGCTGAAAGGTCAGGTTCTGGTGGATGCAGGCAAAAATGACATCGTGCGCCTGGTGCTGGATGGGGTCGACATTGAAAATGAATCAAGCGCCGGAATTTATTCTAAGAAAGCCGGCAAGACCGTTCTGATCCTTAATGAAGGGAAAAAGAACTCTGTGGCTGACGGCGAAATCTACGTCTACGCCGAAGGTGAAGATGAACCGGATGCCGCGGTTTTCTCTAAGGGTGATTTGAGCATTCTGGGAAGCGGAAGCCTGAGCGTCGCCGGCAATTTCAAAAACGGCATAGCGACTAAAGACTCGCTTGTCGCGTCAAACGGAAAAATATCCGTGACGGCGGTCAATGATGCGCTTCGCGGCAAGGACGGCATTGAGATAATCGGCGGGGAGTTCGACTTGATTTCAGGAAACGATGCAATTAAGACGAACAACGGCGAAGAAGCGGGCAAAGGGACTATCAGCATCTCCGGAGGAGTTTTTGATATCATTTCAGAGCATGATGGAATTCAAGCCGACACAGTTCTATCGATAAGCGGCGGAGAATTCAGCATTGTCACAGGCGGCGGAGCAGCTGCGAGTCCGCCCAGATCGACTGGAGATTTCGGACGCGGCGGATGGGGGCAGGCCGCAACAGCGGAACCTGAAGAAGCTGAATCTGACAGCAAAAAGGCGCTTAAATCCGGGACTCTCCTTGCCATCAGCGGGGGGAATTATCTGGTTGACGCTGAGGACGACGCATTTCACTCAAACGGCGACATGCTGGTTGAAAACGCGTCTTTTGAAGTAAATGCCGGCGACGACGCCTTTCATGCCGACTCCAGCTTGACCGTAAATTCTGGAAGCGTGAATGTCATTACCTGCTTTGAAGGATTGGAAAGCCCGCACATAGACGTAAATGGCGGAAGCTTTACCATATATGCCATAGACGACGCTATAAACGCGGCGAATGGCGAGGCGGGTTCATTTGGCGGCAGAGGAGGGCAAAGCTCTGACATCTACTTGCGCATAACCGGAGGAGAGATAAGGACGCATTCACTTGGCGACGGATTCGATGCCAACGGCAATATTTTCATAGACGGAGGCAAGATATATGCAAGCGGCCCATCGATGGGAATGCAAGGCGCCATCGACTTCGACGGGGCGATGAAAATCACAGGAGGAGAGCTTATAACTGCTGGAAGCTCCCTTTCGCCTTCATTGGATTCGGAACAGGCAAGCATCTTGATAGGATACACTTCCAGCCAGCCTGCGGGTACTGTCATAGCCCTAAAGGATTCTTCAGGCGAAACCATTCTCGAATATGAGGGCTTGGTGAGCTTTACGGCGTCTGCCTTCTCATCGCCTGAGATTAAGGTTGGAGAGGTTTATTATTTGTATATAAACGGCGAAAAGGCAACCGATATAACTCAAAGCTCCATTGTAACGAGCATTTCAGACGATGGCGGCGCATATAGCCAAAGAGGAGGCTGGGGCGTCGGCGGAGAGAGGATTCCGGGCAATAGGGGAGATGGATTCTCAAGGCCTGATGCAGGATCGGCAGCTCCAGGTGGGAGAGCTGCTCCAGAAGGAGGATTCTCTCTTCCTGAAGGAGGATTTCCAGGCGGCGCAAGACAAGCAGCGCCGACAGCGCCTGCCGTCTGACAACGGGGCGCGGCTCTATTTTTGCCTGCCGATGCGCAGCAGGATAAGCGTTCTTGGAGCTTGATTTTCCTTTGAGACGCGGTATAATCAAGCTCCAAGAACGGTGCTGCCCGCATCGGCAGGCACTGCAGGCGGCAGATAAAACCAGGCGCATTCGCCTGGCTTTATCTGTCGCCTATTGGACTTCCAAAATGCCAGTCAGGGACATTTCCAAAATCAACCTCTCAAGTATTTTGCTTTTAAGCCGATATAAATAGTGAAGAGGCGATAATCAAAGCTCTATAAATGGCGCCTTGCCTGCATTTCGCCCGCGAACGCGAGAATTTGAAGCCTTCGTTTAAAGCCCGCTATTATTTTTGATCCGCGCATATGGCTTCTGGCGAAAATATCGTGTGCAGAGTAAAAGGAGGAAGCTGAAGAAATGAGAAACATTCAGATCTACAATAAACAAAATTACGCCAAGCTTCAGAAAAGGATAAAAATGAGATTGGAGAAGCTGGATGCTTGCAGTCCTGCCATAGCGATAAATGTAAAGAGCGGTTTAGGGCTAAACCGCGTGGCGCAGACTAGAAGCGTTCCTGCTATAGTGATAGACTTCAAGGAAGAAGCTGAAAAAAGAAATTATAAGATATTAGCCTAATTTTAATGACAGATTAAAGCTTAAGGCCCCACGTCCAAGAATCCTAAAGGGTTCTAGGAAAGGGGCTTTTTCGTCTTGGATTTAAGGGATTCGGCCGCGTCATGGGGGGCGATGAAGAAGCGTGAAAAAGCTCGCCGCTTTTCGGGATTCCGAGCGCCGATTCCGTCAACTAATGGTTGACCTGGCTTGAACGCCTGAAAGGCAAAGGAATATCCGAAACATTTACATCCGCTGTCCGCTTTCAAGGCGCGAAATGCCGGTATCAATCGCGCTCGGTGTACAGCCAAGCTCCAAAACAGGAACTGTAAAATCAGCATAACCGCCTTGATTTCAGCGAGGCAGGAAATGATTCTTTTACTGAATGAAAGCGCATAATATAATAATGCGGCCGAGAGGACGCGGGGATAATCAGGCTCAAAACTCGACGCATTCGATTGCGCATGGGCAAATCATTGCCTGGAAGCGGAAAATATGGTATCCTGGATGTGCGGTTGCATATGCGTGCTTGTCTGCTTGTCTTCAACATGCGCATTTACGGCTTTTCGCGCCTTGGCTTTAAATTTCCTCTAGGCGCTTGAGGAATGGGGCTTCGCCTCTGATGGGATGCGCGGACTTTTCGCCAAGGGGCTTGGCATTCAGGGCATCCGCAGGAAGAATAAATAACGGAGGTTTATATGGCGGAAACAATCAGCCAAATTCTTAAGCAATATTTCTCGCCGTCTGTTGTAGTGTTTCTCATTTCCTTGATGCCGATTCTTGAACTGAGAGGCGGAATGATTGCGGCTGCTCTTTTCGGATTGCCGTGGGGCAGGGCTTTGATCATTTCCATTATCGGCAATATCCTGCCGATTCCCGTTGTCATCATCTTTATCCAGAGCATAATAAAGTGGATGAAAAACTTCAAGCCGCTTAGCGGAATCGGATGCTGGATAGAAAACAAAGGCGTGGCCAATGGTGCTAAGCTGCAGGAAAAGTATCCGAAAACGCTGAAGATCGGGCTTCTTCTGTTTGTAGGAATTCCTCTGCCAGGCACCGGAGCATGGACAGGCGCGCTCATAGCTTCGTTCTTAGGGCTTAATCTAAGAAGTTCCGCGCCATATATAAGCCTTGGCGTGCTGCTGGCGGCAGCGATCATGTCTATCATCACATATGTCATACCGTCACTTATAAACATGATTTAACATTTGGTTTTAGCTGGATGCAAAAACGGCGCATGATGATTTTCATCATGCGCCGTTTTCATTCGGCCATAACTAAACTTAAAACTTAGCTGGCTTTGAGTTCCAGGCGAAGCCTGTCGGCGATCAGGGCTATGAATTCGCTGTTCGTGGGCTTGCCCTTATGATTGTTGATGGTGTAGCCGAACATGCTGTCGATAATATCAACTTTGCCGCGGCTCCACGCGACCTCGATGGCGTGGCGAATTGCGCGCTCAACTCTGCTGGGAGTCGTATTGCACTTTTTCGCGATGGAGGGATAGAGTTCCTTCGTTATGTAGTTGAGGACATCTATGTCTTCAACAGCCATCATGATTGCTTCCCTCATGTAGTGATAGCCTCTAATGTGGGCGGGGACGCCGATCTCGTGAAGGATGTTGGTTACTCTGGATTCAAGGTTGACATTTTGGTTTTTAGCGCTCTTGGCAGCACTGGACTGCGGGTTGCTGGCGGCCGAAAGAAGCTCTTTCATTTGGCGGATTCTGGAAGCCAGGCACGCCAAATCAAACGGCTTTACCATGTAGTACTCTGCGCCAAGATCAATCGCTTGCTGGGTAATCTTCTCTTGGTTGACAGCGGATAGCATGATGCAGATTGGCGAGTCATTGGGGTTTTTCGCCTTGTCAAGCTTTTCGAGAATCCCAAGCCCATCCAAGTTGGGCATGATGCCGTCTAAAATGGCTACGTCCGGCTTGACGCTGAGTATCTTCTGATATGCTTCCATACCGTCATAGGCGACGCCTACTATCTCCATGTCGGTCTGAAGATTCAGATAGCTCGTAACTGCGTCGATGAAATCTTTGTTGTCATCTGCCAGCAATACTTTAATTTTTTCTTCGCTCATAACATTTCCTCCTGTAGTGTTGTCAAATGCCGCACTGCGCAAAATATACCGTTTATTTTTTGCCTCAGCTGGTACATAGTGGTTTTTTTACCAATAAATACATTATAGTCCATTATGCAAATAAAATCAAGACGCAAACACTTGCATTTATCCTGTGTGATCCCTTGTTTTCGACAAAGCGATTTTTATTGGCGTCGAAAATGTTGTGAAGACACATAATGAATTTAAAGAAAAATAAAATAAATCCAAGTAAATGCGAATTATAAATGAAAAAGCGCTCTAAAAATAGAATAAAATTTTTTTCTTTATTTGGCTGCAGTCGCCGCGCAATGCTAAACGCAGATTCTTTACACCATTGACGCGCGGGTTAAAGAATCCAGGCCTTTAGGGGGGTAAAGATGAGCGGCATCTAGAATATTCAGGCTGGTAACTGACAGATAAAGAATCCCCAGAAAATTATAGACATCCTAAATTTATAATAAAACTTGAAAATTGTAAATATATGTGTTATGATAATGTACAAATAAATGAGTTAATTGAGTTTATTACTGGTTCAGTGTCATAAATTATACAGCCAAATTCTGAGCAGTCATATTTTATAAGTCTAAAGTCATAGTCACTTGCTTATTCATGTAGCAACGAAATAAGCTCGTTTTGAGCTTTTAGGAGAAGCTGCGTTACTGACGCCTACGCCAAGTCTTTATAAGCCATGCAAATTCCTGTACAAGTCTTAACCTGGCATCAACTTAATGCAGCCAAAACCCTCCATCATTGCATGCGGTGTGCATTTGCATAACAAATGCCATAACCAATACCTCAACATATGTTTAGAATTTTGGCTTAAACATATGTTGCATTAAAAAAGGGGGCATTAAAATGGCGCGAAAATTGAAGTTCGCCATCAACCAGACTTCATCTTCAATTATTTACCCCGGCACCAGCACAGCGGCATTCGCTGATACTGATTTCTTCCATTCCCGCTGTACGAAATCCATCAGCGTAAAAACAACGGTTTCCGAGAGCGGAAGCGCAGTCTGCTCGCTGGCGGCATTCATCTTGAGCAAAGCCGGCCTTCCATCAACAAACGCCAATATATTGACTGCCGTCACAGAAGCTTCGAAAAAAGGTACAAACATCAGCGCGCAATTTACCGGCTCAAGCTTTTCAGTGCAGATCGGAGCTAAAAAAGTTGATGTAACTGTTGAGTCCTCTGCCGATATAGCCCAAACCGCTCTGGACGGAGATTGGGGTTTGGTCGAGCTTTCGGGCGCAGGCAAGCCGATTTACGCTTTAATAGACGGCTTCGATCCAGATGCGTCTGGCTTCGACAGGTATCTTGCAATGGACTCAGGCGCGGGAAAGCTGTCCACGCTCAAGCAGATTATGGAAAGTTGCAAGATTCCTGCGGTGCCAGGGAGCATTGCTAAGAAGTACAAGCTCTCGTAAGGCATGCGCGGATCTGGAGGTTCAAGCCTATAACTTCATCTAGGCTGCACAGCGAAATGCAATATGACTTTCGCCAAGCCGCGAGTAGGTAAAAACAAATCCATTTCAGTTTCATTCTTGCTTCAACTATTTATTTTCCTTGATCATAAAATATCTTTGATTCCTTGCAACCCGCTCTATAGGCGCGTCAATCAAGCTTTCAAGCATAAATCTCGAGCGCTTGGCTTATCGGGCGGGCATTGATTCGCCGGCATCCGGCAGTTGATTGCAATAAGCCATCTATTATTAAGTCTCATGACGCTTAAATCAAGTCGCGCCGCCCTTATTGCGCAAAACTCAGATTCTCGCGATATGAATCGAAGATTAATGTTCAATGGCGATATTGGCACGTCGCTTGCTAAGCGCTGAAATTGGCAAATGCCAACAAGAAGCTCTTAAAGCAGCGCGCAAAGGAAGAAGTACATAGTGGACTACTCATATTAATAATCATTTTATATTAATTCAAAGCAAAGGTCAAGATTGTGTTGTTTTTTCTGGAATCTTTTTAGTTTCATAATTCGATAGTTTATACAGAAATTCTACATTAGCCCAAGATAATTAGACGATATTATCTGCAATCAATCAACATTCAACATTAAAACCGCATTTATTCATTAATTTGGCGAAAGATTAATTTCAGGTAAAGTTAATGGCTCTTGAGCGCGA
Source organism: Clostridiales bacterium (assembly GCA_031269465.1). GTDB lineage: Bacteria > Bacillota > Clostridia > Lachnospirales > WQUN01 > JAISWZ01. Next base: position 16,120 of record JAISZB010000371.1, read on the forward strand.
CAGCCGCATGAACGCCGCTTATCTTGGATATGCTTTAGCCAGGGGCAATTGCGGGGCGCTTAACGCGCGCGGTCTTTAGGGAGAACCTCCCCGCATTCATTTCAGCGGATAGGAACAGCCGCTTAAAGCGGTGGAAAGGAGCAGCCGCTTCAAGCGGCGGAAATTATGATTTATACAAGCATGACGAAAAAAGCTATGAAAACTGCATATGAAGCGCACAAAGACCAGCTGGACAAGTCGGGCCTGCCGTACATCTACCATCCAATTCATCTAGCCGAGCAAATGGAGAATGAACTTGCAGTCTGCGCTGCGCTTCTTCACGATGTTGTAGAGGACACAAGCGTGACAGTTGAAGATTTGAAAAGCGAGGGTTTTTCTGAGAAAGTGATAGAAGCGGTGCAGCTTTTGACTCACGATGATGCGGTTGACTACATGGATTATGTCAAAAAGATCAAAGATAGCGGAAATGCCGTTGCCAAAGAAATAAAAGTCGCGGATCTCAAGCATAACTCAGATATAACGAGGCTTGAGAGCATCAATGAAAAAATGGCCGACAATTTGGAGAAGTACAAGAGAGCATTGGAATTGCTGCTGTCATAGGGAATAAAGTTCAGCCCCGAAGGGTTTTATCCTTCGGGGCTGCGCTTGCAGCCAAAGGCATGCTATTATGAGTGCAAGGGCGCTTCCAGGAGGCATTAAAGCCCTTGCGATGACGGCTGAGAGCCGCTTCGCAAGGGCTTTAATGCTCAGGGAGCGTTGGTTCAGAAATTGAGGGAAGTCACTCTACGCTTTTTAAAGACGCAACCATGTCAATGCTCTTAAATTTTCTGCTCATCATAAAATTTACAAACAGCGTGAACGCAAGGGTCAAGGCGCAGCCGACGGCAATCCATAGGATATTCAGCGAGGGGGAGATTTCCATATCAGGCGACGCAGCCAATGATAGAACCGCGCGCAGCAGGAAGTATGATGCGACAGTTCCGAAAGGGAGGCCGATGGCGGTTATCCAGACGTTCTCCCGAAGCACCAGCCTCTTCATTTCATCCTTGTGGAAGCCAAGAACTTTAAGGGTGGCCAACTCCCGAATCCGCTCGTCATAATTCATTCGCCCAAGCACCATCATTACGGCAATCGAGAGAAGCCCCGAAAACACAATCAGCATTATCTGCATTTCCTGCATGATTTCGAGAACGATATTTAGATTCTCCCGCATCTCCTCCTTTGTTTCAACAACAGCTACGCGCGGATCATGGCGCAAAGCGGAAACATCGGTTCCCGCGCCTTTGCAAAAAAACGCTCTCACAGAGAAAGGCGAGTCTGAAATCTCGCTAAAGGCTGTTTGGCTCATATAAATCTCATTGCCGACGGGGAAATCAATAATGCCGGCAATCTTTAACGCGAGCGCTGTTCCGTCAATCCCCTCAGCAGCAATAGTGCCGCCTGTCCCAACATCCAAAGCGATATTCATTCGGGGCGTTATGAGAGCCCCTTGCATCGGCAGAGAAACCGGATTGCCTTGCGCGTCCTTGAAAATCAATGAAGACTGCGCATCCTCTAAGACGACGAGGTATGGATTCTGCGCATTCCCATTGACGCCATATGCCGTAATGCCGAAAGAAAACGCGCAGTCAAAGCTTTCCACGCCTTTAATGCCTTTGAGTAGCTCAGCTGTTTCAGCGACGCTTAGCGGCGCTTTCAGCTTGACTTCGGCGTCGTATTTGATGATATCAGCAAAGGACTTGTCAATCATCGCTCCTATTGATGTCATAATGCCAAAACCGCACAGAATGAGCGCGGTCGAGCCGATTATGCCCGCGAGTCCCATCGCCATGCGCGACTTGTACCGAAATAAGTTGCGCGCCACGATTTTTCCGCTAAAGGAGAGCCTTTTCCAAAAAGGGCTGATATGCTCAAGCAGTATCCGATGCCCAGCGGCCGGCGATTTGGGTCGCATAAGGGTTGCTGGCGCAAACTTCAGAGAATTGCCGCAGGACAGATATGCCGAGCCGCAAGTTACAATGACAACGCCTAAAGCCGCAAAAAGAAAGTGAATGGAGAGCAAATCCACTCCATTTATATCAATGGAATAGTAGGTTGTCGCTATCCTGTAGAGCGTACTCGCAATGAAAAACCGTGAAACAAGCCAACCGAGAATCAAGCTTGGCCCAGAAATCAGCGCTCCATAAAAGGTGTAGCGGAGGATGATCTCACGCTTGGCAAAGCCGAGAGAGCGCAGCGTTCCCAAGTGATGCCGCCCGCTCTCCATTATCCTGCCTATGGTAATCCAAGTGATGAGGGCTGCGGTGAGAAAGAATACGATAGGAAACAAAGTCCCGATTTTGCGGTTGCCCGAAAGGTCGTCCTCAATCTTGCCAACGCTTGCGTGATAACTGCGGTTGACTATGTTCACAACACCGAGCGTTTCACGGATTTGCGCGGTTATCGCTTGAGGTTCGGCTGCTTCATCCGCCGTCAATATCAGCTCATTGAACGGAACTTGCGGGAAAGCGGAGGCGTTGGCATAAGCGAAGCCATATGTATCATAGTCTGGGATGGTCAAACCGTTTGGCGCGTAGTAAGCGTATTCTACATCGCGCACTATGCCTTTTACGAACCACGCCTCCCTTTGCCCATCCATGCCAAGAAACAACGAGTCGCCTGCGGCTACGCCCTTCGCCTGCGCAAAGCGATAGTCAAGCAGGAGAGCATTCCTATCTGATTCTGCAAGAGCCTCGCCGCTAATCACTTCAGCGGCATTAATCTCGCCTTGCCCCTCCATGCAGTGAATGCGCAGCGTAGAATCCTCGCTTTCATATAAGCTTAAATCGATCAATTTTCTATATTCAGCGCCTGTTACATGTGGCAGATTCCGTACTTTCGCCAGCTCTTCGGGCGATATGCCCGATTTGTAAACCCAGTAGTCGGCGAGGTTAAAGCGGCTATACGAACGGTTCAGTTCGTTTTCAATAGTTGACGCATATAGATTGAATCCAGAAAACAGAGCGACTCCTAGCGTGCAGACGCAAATGATGGCAACCAGCTGCCACTTGTGTTCGCTGGCATCATTAAAAACCTTTTTTTGAAGCATATTCACCATTTGACAGCCTCCAATCCCACAGGCTCATCCCGTATGGATACGCTTTCGACCTGACCGTTTTTCATCTCAATGACCCTATCCGCGATCGGCGCAAGCAAGGAATTGTGCGTGATGATTATAACGGTTTTGCCCATATTGCGGCATATATCCAGCAACACTCCGATGACTGCCTTGCCGGTTTCGGTATCCAGCGCCCCGGTTGGCTCGTCGCAGAGAAGCAAATCCGGGTTTTTGCAAATGGCTCTGGCGATTGCTACGCGCTGCTGCTCGCCGCCTGAAAGCTGTGCTGGAAAGCTGTTCATACGTTCAGAAAGCCCGACAAGACGCAACGACTCCTCGGGGTCTAATGGCGATTTGCATACCTGCCTTGCAAGCTCGACATTTTCAAGGGCGGTCAGGTTTGGAATAAGGTTGTAGAACTGGAACACAAACCCGATTCTATATCTTCGGTAATCAGTAAGCTCATGCTCGCCGAGAGCGGTAACTTCCTGTCCCGCAGCCGTTATCTTTCCGCTTGTTGCGTTCTCCATGCCGCCGAGCAAGTTCAACACCGTAGTCTTGCCCGCCCCGCTGGGACCAAGAATGATGCAGAGCTCTCCCTCTTTAATTTCAAAGGATACGTCCTTTGCCACATGAATCGTGGTTGCCCCCATTAGGTAGTCCTTGCGCACTTTCTCAAAAATGACTTTAGCCATTTGCCCGCCCTCCTATTTATGAACTTATTAAACGTTTACTGTTCATATATTATCACATAAGCATTTGACATGTCAATAGAATAGAGATAAAATATTTACATTATCGGTTTATAAAGTTCAAAGGGATTTTGGAGGGCAGTAATGGATGGATTTGAAAAACGGAGAAACGATAAAAAGGACTCAATCATGCAGGCTGCGATGGAGCTCTTCATCCAGTACGGATTCGAACGTGTGACAGTGACGGAGATTGCGCAAAAAGCCCGCGTCTCAAAGGTATCCATTTACAACTTCTTTGAGAGCAAAGACAACCTGCGTCGCATAATCGTCAAAGGCATGATGGACTCCAGCCTTGAGAAGACGACGGAGATAATTGCCTCCGACGCGGCGTTTGCAGATAAAATAAAAAGCTACTTAGCCTGCAGAACCATATACAGCGACCGGAGGACATATCAGTTCTTTTTTGACGCTGTGGGGAGCGACCCCGTGTTAAGGCAATCCCTTGAGGATTTCAGCGCAACGAATAAAAGCCTGGTGTTGATGTTGATAAAGGAGGGAAAGAAAACGGGATTTATTGCTCCCAATGTCTCCAACGAAGCATTAGAGATCTATATTGACATCTTTCAGAGTTATGTACTGCGCCTTGGCAATGAAGCCTTTAATAGATTTGAGGTAACGCCAACTCTGGCCAGCGAAATCAATCAATTGTTCCTTGATGGATTGCTCCGCCAAGAGGCGGGGCAATAGCTTAGGAACTGTTCCGACAACTCTATTTTCATTATTCACCAGTCAAAAGAGCATAAAATTCTTGCAGAAAAGTTCAAAATTGAAGAGAATATATGTTTAATTTTGCAGAAACTTATCAATTAACTCATATAATTCTTATGTTTTAATAAATTATGTGGATAATATGGCTATATCCAAGAAATTACGCCTTAAATTATGCAAAGCCAGAAGAAACAGACGGAGAATTGAGAAAGGGTGGTCTTCAACTCCCAGAAAAACGGAGGCTGCAATGTAGCGCGCGCATTCAGCAAAACCCTGCGCGCACAAAGGGCGCGCTGCCTTCCCTTCCAAATCGGGTGCGCCATTTGTCTGCCGCTCCTGGGCGCCCGCAATCTGCCGGAAGAGCTTGAATTGTCGCAAAAAGCACTGTTTCTGCGCCTTTTGAAAGAAATTCTGAAGGCCGCTTTGACCGAAAGGCGAATCAAGCGCATATATTCAAAGCCTAAAACTGTCGCATTCGCCGGAAAGGCCGCTTAGACGGCGAAAAGCCCGCAGGCATAAATATCAAGGTCAATATCAACAAAGAATACATAATTATAAATACTATATTCTTTCCTTAAAGTCTCTCATTGCGAAGCAGATATTCAAATTTATTAGGCTGTACCAAGTTTCTTCTCCGAGCCTTTCCATTTCGTTTGAGCCGTTATTTGGATTGCCAAAATAAGTTTGAATATTCATCCATTCGTTTTATTCAGAGCTGGAAATCAAAGACTTCAATATTCCCATGACGATTGCGACAGCCTCCAGAAAAAGCAACGTTGTTTTTATATAGATCAGTTTCATTTGGAAAACTGGTTTGATATTGTCAATATCATCTATGATGACGATACTTTCCGGGAAAACCTCACCCCGCCATATATTTGAAAGCTTCAGAAAATATTGGAGTAGAGCCTGGAGATTGAATTGTGTTTGAGGATGCGTTATCAGGCATACAGGCTGCTTGAGGAGCAGGCATTGGAAAAATAATTGCGGTCGCTAAATGCTCTGAGCAGGTTTTTTTTAGGGAAATGAAAGAGGTATAAGATGTCAAGCAATTTTCATGACTTTGATAGATTTCTGCTAGGAAAGCTATAACGAGCAAAGAAAGGGGAGATTGGCCGCGAATTGCTCTATGCATGCCGCAGCATGTGAAAGTTTCGGTTTATGCCTGGTTATACAGTGCGAAAGTGGATAATCCGACATCAAAAAGGGACATTTGACTGCAAATCAGTATATTATATACAGTTGTGATGATGATATAGCAGGACTAACTCCAGAAACCTTGCAAACGCAGGGCTTCGCGGATTTAGTCCTATTTTTCGTCCCTTGCGGAGGGAAATCGCCGCATCCAGCCTCAACGGGGCGAAGCCGACGCTGGAGTGCATGAATGCGGCGGAGAAGCAAGCCAAATTCCTATCACTAGACATTTCCAAGGAAAATATCAACAGAATGATCGAAGGCGAGGATTTGGAGCCTGGGAAAGGCGGCTTGGAGTTGCCGAGCGCCACTGCGATCAACAGGATCTTGAAAATCTTGGATCACGGGGCATTCAGCGGATTGCGTCCGGAACGGCAATAAGCCCTCTGAGAAAATTCGACATTGAATTGAATGCCATAACTATCTGCGATCAGGCTAAAACTTGTTATAATTTGACTCCAATAATGATTTTGCAGATTGCCGCCTATGCAGATGAAATTGCGTTGGCGATGGACACTATGGATATAATGGATCAGCCAGGCTGAAGAGGACGACGCAAGGAAAGTTGAAGGGGACGCCGCCGGTTTCGCTTGCCGCGATATCATGCATTGGCGATCTGAACGCCCGCAGATTGAAGGCCGGAAGAAAGCTTTTGAAGGGAAAGGGGCTGCCGCGAAGAAAGCCTCGAAGTGGTCCATTTTATATATGGATTTTGCGCGATTTCCGCTTCAGGCCTGCAAGCCAGGCGGCACGGCGATAATTTTAAATGCATTTTAATGCGGCGATTAGGATGGCGTGCAAGAATCAGCTTAGGCAAGCCGAGGCAGGCTTTTAGACGCGGAATTCATGCATTTAATCCCGAAAACGAAACCTGAAATGCGAAAGCATTCCTTAAATTGATATTTTGCCGCTTGCCGCCATCTTTCAGCCAGGGCCGTAAATCCGAGTAGCCAGGCGGAGGCGCGCACGGCCAATCCCTGTTTGAAAGCCGACAATCGTCCCGAATAGCGGCTTTCAGGGTAGAAATCCGGATAATTCAATTTGCTGATTATTTCTAGGACTCTCAAAAAAATCAGGACTCGCTTTTTTACCGACCGCAAAGCTACGCCGCACGATATGACCTGCGTGTGCCAGGCAGCGGTTCAATCCGTTCCCACTTCATTCGGCGCCTTTACGATCTCGTCGCCGGGGGTTCCGTTGAACATCTTCTTGTACTGCTCGTAGAAATGGCTGAGGTTATTGAAGCCACAGGACGTGCTGACATTCGCGACTGTCATGTCCGTGGAAGCGAGCAGGCGCCGGGCGAAGGACAGGCGCTTCTCGTTGATAAACCGCGTAGGAGTCGTGTTGAGGTATTGCTTAAAGGTTCGGTTCACATGCTCCTGGGAATAATTGGCCAGCTCCAGCAGCCTGGGCAGGCCGACGACAAAGTTCTGCCGCTCCTCCATCCGCTCAATCAGCTTAAAAAGCCAATCGGGCATGTATTCATTCGGTTGCCGCTCCTTACCGGTACATATCAGGTGCACGACCATCATCAGCAGCATGTGGAACAGGATCGAGCGCTCTCTGCCGACGGACTCCCGTTGCAGTTGGATCAGGTATTTCTCCAGCAGGAGTGTCATCTCATCGTCGAGAAGGATGTGCTTCGGGAGTGGTCGGCGTTTCAAGCCAGCATATACATCTTCGTTGACCGTTTGGACGATCCGGCGCGATACGCCGGGGATGCCGACATTATACATGACAAAATGATCGTCCTGAAAAATATCGTAAAAATGAATGTCCTCCGAACGGATAAACACTAGAGAGCCGCGCTCGACAATGAAGGTCGTGCTGTTGACGATATGGCGGGCGCGACCCTTTGTAACCAGGAAAAATTCATCGAAATTATGCGTATGTATCGGATAAGTTTCGGTAACATGGAATTGCTTTACAACCGTAAGATGAGGTTCATGATCGCTTTCATAAAACTGCCAAATATGGTCATTTTTATCCATAATCTTCTCCTTTCCTGAAAATCTAATGTCAAAATGCCATAAACTTCTTCAGTCAATATTAAGTATAGAAAATACAGGCTCAATGCATGAAAGAATGTTTGTAGGCAAAATCGGTACGTTTGACTGCAAAGCGGTATACAAGGAGATCGCGGGCCGGACTTTCCACGCAGAAGAGGAGATCGGCGATGGAGTTCCCGCGGAGGCGGAGGCGCTTCCAGGGGATCCGGCCGCCGAAATCGGCGACCGTTCGGAAGCTTCTGCGCGGCGTGAAGGCCGGGAGGGCGAGGATGCGGTTCCGATTCCGGAGCTGGCGGGCATGGCGCGGGAGCATGCCCGCGAAATCAAGGGCGGCGGCCCGGCGGCTTTTTCGCGGAGTGGGCCGAAGCCCACCCCGCCGCTCCCGGATGTTTTGCGGAGGAAAAAAGAATCTTCTCCCGCGACGGCAGGCAAAACGCCTCGTCCAGGGCAGGCAGCGCCTGCGCCATTCAGCAAAATCGCAGCCGGCGCCGAAGGCTCCGCCTTCACGGCCGACGCTTTGAACGCGCAGGCGGAGATCGCAAAATGCATAATAGAGGCGAAGCTATGCGGGAGATAAAAGCGGATGCTGGAGCGATATTCTGCGATATATACTGCTTTGCACTAGATAGTTCCGATTTAGATGTCGGATTATACAATTCATGCGAAATGTGGATATAGTCATTTGGCACCCTTCAATAATCAGGCGTCAAAATCGGTACATTTGCTTGCAAAGCGTATAGCCTCGTATTTCGGCATGAATGCGTCGATCGAAGAATATCAACATTTAAACTGTCTTGAGACGCTTATGATATTGATATGCAATTCAACAACAAGCAATAATTTATTATAAATTAACCAAACACTATTTTTCAACAAGGGGTGATCCGCCCTTTTTTAAGTTCTAGAAAAACTAGGGAATAAAAAATCATCTTAGCAAATGGGCTATATTCTGCAAGTAATCCTTCGGCCACAATCCAAATGTTCTGCAAGCGGTTCATCCTTGAGAGCTTTTGAAAATTGCACAAGGACAGAAGTGGAAGATCTTAAAAAAACCATCGAACATTTCTTCATGATTAGAGTTTGAACCCAATATGGTCATTGTTATCCATAAACTTCTCCTTTCTTGAAAATCTAATGTCAAAATACCATAAACTTCGGTCAATATTAAGTATAGCAGAAAATATTAGTTTCGTGTAGATTGTTTATGTGGAAAAAGAATTAAAAATGCCTGTGGGGAGATTGCAACATGAATATCTATCAAAAAAACTTGGAATATGCGCTGGCATTTACGGACGCGTATCGAAGTGAAGCAGACAAGGCTTCGCGTGAAGCAAAATGCCTGGCCATGCAGATTCCCTATGTATTGCAGCCCATCGGGAAGGAGGATCTGGTCGTCGGTCTTATGAAACACGGGTACGTCGGCTTTTCCCCGCAGTGGGGCGGGACGTACACCTGGTATTTCCATGAGGAGGATGTGCGGCGGGCGTTGAATGCGCTCGAAGGGGAAGCGGATGCGGAATATAGGGAGAAAGTAAATGAGATGTGCATTTTCTGGCAGGAGGAACAGACGCAGTCCAAAGTCAGGAAGCGGTATCATGAGAAATATCCTGAAAAAATCAACAGCCTGTTTTTCTACAATGTATGCCGCGTCGCGGGTCTGAATGTTGACCTGGGCTTGCTTCTGAGACTGGGTCTGGACGGCTTGAGGGAGAGGAACCGGCACTTCAGGAGCAGGAATGGGGATTCCGCATTTTATGACGCATTGGACACGGCGGTTGATTTGTTGTCCGGCGCGTGCATTCGCTATGCGGACGAGGCCGACGCGCTGTGCGGTGCGGCGCGCGGGACAAGAGCATCGGAGCTGCGGGAAATCTCCGGGAACCTTCGGCGGATTGCCACGCAGCCGCCCGGCAGCTTCAAAGAGGCTCTTCAGCTGCTGTGGATCTACGCCGTTTGCACAGATCTGATGAACTACGGCCGGATGGACAACTACCTAGGGGAGTTCTACGCGCGGGACATCGATTCGGGCAGGCTGAGCGAGGACGAGGCGATTCGGTGGCTTTCCTCCCTGTATAGGAACATCATCAAAATCGGCAAAATCCATGACAGCCGGATCATCATCGGCGGCGAGGGCAGGCGGAACACGGAAGCGGCCGACCGGCTGGCGCTGACGCTGATTCAGGTATCCCGTCAGGTCGCGGACGTCGTGCCACAGCTGACGCTGCGCTATTATAAAGGCATGGATGAGCGGCTTCTGCGGGAAACCATGCGCAACATTGCAGGCGGCGCCGTGTACCCGATCGTCTACAGCGACGAGGCAACCTTGCCCGCCATTGAACACATGTACCGGGTCGGCCGGGATATGGCGTGCAACTGGGTTCCCTTCGGCTGCGGCGAATATGTGATGGAAGGGTACGGAGTCGCAACTCCGAACTCGATTATCACCCTGCCTCTCGGACTGGATCTGGTTCTTCATGGGGGCGTGGATTCCTTTTACAACGTCCAGGTATTCGAGGATATGGAGGATCCGGTCGACTTTGAAACGTTCGAGGATTTGTTTGCCGCATACGACCGCCTGATGCGGTATGCCTGCGAGCGTATGGCATATCATGACGAGCTCAACTATAAGATTGCTGGAGAAGAGGCCTGCTATCTGCTCGCCAGCCTGCTCCTGCACGACAGCGTGGAAAGGGGCGTGGGGATGTTCAACGGCGGCGTGCGGTTTCTGGCATCCACCAGCGAGGTATTCGGCCTGATCACCTGCGCGGACAGCCTGACGGCGATCAAGAAATATGTGTACGACGATAAGCTTTTCACGTTAAAAGAGCTGATTGCCATGCTGGACGCAAATTTCAAAGGGTTTACGCGGGAGCGCAACCTGTTGCTGAACGCCCCGAAATATGGGAATGACGACGACGAGGCTGACGCGATGGCCGTACGGGTGTTTACGCACATCGCCGGCACGCATGAAAGCGCCGCGGCGGACGGCGGGCTGTACCTGTACAAGATGTGCAGCGTGAACAATTCCGGCTCGACGGAGTTCGGCTTGCATACGGCGGCCACTCCCTGCGGCAGGCTGCGGGGAACCGCGCTGTCGAACGGCAACAGCCCGTCCATCGGCGCAGACAAGCACGGCCTGACGGCCGCACTGAATTCCATGGCCAAAATGGATAACCGCCGGCATGTGGGCGTCGTACATAACCTCCGGTTTAATCGCGACCTGCTGGTTCATAACCAGGAGAAGATTTTGCAGACCTTAGAAACTTTTTTCGACAACAACGGCTCACAGGCCAACCTGTCCGCCGTCGGAAAGGACGATCTGGAGCAGGCCCTTCTCCGCCCGGAGCTCTACAAAAATCTGATTGTGCGCATCGGGGGATTCAGCGCCCGCTTTGTCGAGCTGAACCCGGCCCTTCAAAAGGAGCTGGTCGAGCGCACGACCTACGAGGCGGGTTGATATGGAACCGGCAGAGACAGGCATTGTTTTCAATATCCAGCGGTTCTCCCTTCACGACGGCCCGGGCATCCGGACGACAATCTTCCTGAAAGGGTGCAATGTGCGGTGCGTCTGGTGCCATAATCCCGAGTCGTTCGTGAAGGAACCGCAATTGTCTGTGAACATGAATAAATGCATTTCCTGCGGGGCATGCGCGAGGGCATGCCCCTTTCAGGTCCACACAATAACAGAAGAGGGGGAACATCAGATCCATTGGGAGAATTGCCGTGCATGCGGTGAATGCGCGCTTTTCTGTCCCTGCGGGATTCTCTCGATCATCGGAAAAGAGTATACGTCGGAGGAGCTTATCCGTATTGCAGCGAGGGACGCGGCCTATTACAAATCCGGCGGCGGCGTGACTTTTTCCGGAGGCGAGCCGACCTGTCAGCCCGGCTTCCTGCTTTCGCTGCTTATGCGCGCCAAAGACGAGCGGCTTCATGTTTGCCTGGATACGAACGGGCTTTACGCCCCATCTTTACTGGCAAAATTCGATCCCTATGTCGACGCTTACCTTCTGGACTATAAAATTTCCGACGCGGGATCGCACAGAAAATATGTCGGGGTTCCCTTCGGGCAGATCGAGCGGACCCTGCGAACCATCGACGATATGGGCGGCATAATCTGTCTCCGATGCCCTATCATCCCCGGAATAAACGATACGGATGCTCATTTTGACTCCATCAGAAGACTTCGGGCGCTTTACCCGGCCATAAAGGAAATTGAGCTGATGCCCTATCACTGGGCGGGGGTGTCAAAATGGGAAAACATCGGGCTGCGCTATATGCTAAACGACACGCAGGCTCCTGACAGCGGCACAATTGAGGACTGGAACAGGAAATTGGGGCTGCAAAACGAAACTATTTTTAAGAGGGGGTGAATTTCATGGTTGATTCCGTCTTCGTCAGAGGAAAACCAAGTAAGGAAGAAAAGGCCCTGATGAAGCAGTTCAAACGAAAAAAGCTGATAAAAGAGATCCGGCGCTACCGATCCCTTTATCCCATAATGATTTTTGGAGTCGTCTTTTTTATCATCTTCGCCTACATGCCCATGTACGGGATACAGCTTGCTTTCAAAGACTATACGTTCGGGCGGGGTGTCAGCGGCAGCCCGTGGGCGGGGCTCGCGCATTTTCAAAGGTTGTTTGCGAGGCAGGAATTCTGGTCGGCGTTCCTCAACACGTTTATTATCTCCATGATTAAGCTGCTGGGATTTCCCGCACCCATTATTCTCGCGATTCTTCTGAATGAAATCACCTCCAGACGCTATACAAAATCCATGCAGGTCATATACACCCTGCCGCATTTCCTTTCCTGGATCACCATCGGCGGAATCATGAAGCGGCTTCTGAGCTCGTCGGGCACGATCAACAGCCTGCTCGCATCCCTTGGAAATTCGCCCGTCGCGTTTTTATCCAACGGAGATATTTTCAGGTTCCTGCTGCTGTTTACGGACATGTGGAAGGAGTCCGGATGGAGCTGCATCATTTATATGGCGGCGATTGCCGGCATCGACCCGACGCTCTACGAATCCGCCACCCTGGACGGGGCCAACCGGCTCCAAAGGGCGTGGAATATAACGATCCCCAGCATCCGCACAACGATCTCCGTGCTGTTTATCCTCGCGATCGGGGGCATTATGGGCGGTAACTTCGATCAGATATTCAACTTGTACAATCCGACTGTCTACTCCAAAGCGGATATCATCCCCACGTACATTTACCGCATCACATTCGAGCAGGCGCCAAACTATGGATTCAGCACGGCGGTCGGGTTATTCCAGGGGGTCATCAACGCCGCCATGCTCTTCGGCGCGAACTTCATCGTCGGGAAAATGGACTCCGACGCCAAAATGATCTGATAGAGGAGGAGAAATATGAGCGCCAAGCGAACAAAAGCAAACAAGCGCAAAGCCGACGTGCCGCAGATTATAATAATAGCCATGTTGGGGATATGGGCGCTGGTCATTTTTTACCCCTTTTACAACGCGCTTCTAACCTCTATCGTGCCCTTCCATGTGGCGGTGAACCATCCTTTTATGCTCTATCCGCCGGAGCTGGATTTCTCGTCCTATTACTTTATTTTTAACTGGCCGAACATGATCTACGGATTGCGCACAACCCTGTTTATTGTGGTTATCGGCGTCATGTACGGCATGTTTCTGACCGTCACCATGGCCTACGTGCTGTCCACGCGCATTCCAGGACGCCGGATCGTCAACGGGTTCATCGTGTTTACGATGTTTTTCAGCGGCGGGCTCATCCCCACTTACCTGCTGATGAGGGATTTGAGGTTGGTGAACAGCTATTTGTCCATGATCCTGCCGTTTGGAGTCAACATCATGTACATGATGATCATGCGCTCCTATTTCTCCACGATTTCACCGGAATACGCGGAATCGGCGCGTATCGACGGGGCGGGGGAGTTCACGATTTTGAGGAAGATCTACCTTCCCCTTTCGACCCCCATGCTGGCGACCATCGGCCTGTTTATCGGCGTCGACCGGTGGAACGAGTGGTACAACGGGATGCTGTACATCACGGACTCCCAAAAACGGCCTCTCCAGCTTCTGGTACGCAACATCATCAGCTCGACCCAGATCGTCACGGACAACATACCGACGGCCCTGCGCCCGGCCGTTTACAACGATGGAATCCAGATGGCCGCCGTCATGGTGGCGATCCTCCCGGTCGCTCTGGTGTTCCCGTTCCTTCAGAAGTATTTTGTCAAAGGCATCTCCCTGGGAGGGGTAAAGATGTAGGGGCGCTTCCCTTTATGGCTGAGAATTGTTTATCGTAGCTTATTTGACGCATCGGCGTCAGATATATAAAAAAGGAGGGTAAGTATGAATCAGAAAAAAATTGTCCCTGTCCTGCTTTCGGTCGCTTTGGCTTTCAGCATCCTGTCCGGTTGCGGGTCGTCGGGAACATCCTCCACCGGAAAATCGCCGGCGGGAGGGAGCTCCTCGGAGGGGAGCGGGTACGGCAAGCACCTCACCATCAAAGCAACAGCGATCGACGCTGAGGCCATCGGCACCAACGCAAAAGGCGACCCGGATACCCTGTACGAATGGTTCAAGGACAAGTACAACGTTTCCTTCGAGTATCAGAGCCTGACCTGGGCAAATTACGTGGAACAGGTTCGCATCTGGATCAACGCGGGCACCGCGCCGGATATGATGATGCTGGACATTCAGGGACCCAATTACGCTGAATATCTGGACTGGGCGAAGGGCGGAGCCTTCAAGCCTATACCCTCCCTGGAGCCGTACCCGACGCTTTCCGCGCTACACGACCAATTCACGGACGGCAAGCAGATGGAGGTGGACGGCCAGTTGTACGCATGGCCCGCCGTGCTGGACACTTCCCCCTATGATTTCACGCAGGTGACCGGATATATTTACCGCACGGACTGGGCGAAGGCCGCCGGTATGTACAACGAGGACGATATATACGACTGGGACGAATGGTGGGAACTGGTCGAGAAGGTCATCGAAATGAATCCCGGCAACGGCGGCGAGACGCACGGCGTCGGGGTGAACCAGGCTTATATGTTCCCGTACAACATGATCCAGGGGATTTCCCCCAACGCGTTCGGGTTTGCGAAAACGGATGGCGGCTGGGTGTTCGCCCCGTCTCTGCCAGAGACTCGGGAAGCGCTTGCCTTCGTGAAGGACGCGTATGACAAAGGCCTGATTTATAAGGACATACCGATCGAGATTACCAAGGACAAATTCATGGCTGGCAAGGTATTCGCGGAGCTCACCAAAAATGTCGTTCTCCAGGCTTTTGCAAGCAACCAGCAGCTCTTTGAGGACGGAAACCCCGGACTGGACTATTTTGAAGTGTTTTCTATCGCCCACGTGCGTTTCCCCAACGGGAAACTGTCGGCGGAGCAGGCCAGCGACCACTGGTCGCAGACTGCGTTCAACGCCTCCACCGACGACGACAAAATCGCGCGCGTGATGGATATGCTCGAATACCTCTCCACGGACGAGGGCTATATCACCCGTAATGTGGGTATTCCGGAGGTCGACTGGAAATACGCGGCGGACGGTTCCATAGAATACTTGTGGACGGAAAAAGACGCTCTGGGCAACCTGGTCAACCCCCATGAAAGCGGAACTCTGAACTGGGTGCGCTTCGCAGGCGCCAACGACCTGTTCGCACTGAACAGCCCGCAATTCGAACAGCGTGTGCGCGATTTGATAACCGCCAGCTTCGAGCTGAATATAAGCGACGAAACGGTGGTCATCCCGCGCGAGACGGAGCTAGCCTACTATCAGGGCTCCGAATACCGGGACTTTAGCGCAAACCTGGATTGCAGGGGTAAGTTCATCGAACTTCTGGTACAGCCGGATTGCATGGCTCAATGGGACGCTTGGGTCGCTGAGCGGGCTGCGGAGGCACAGTCGGTTATCGAGATCCTGAATAGGGATCTTCCTTAAGCAAAGAATACTTGACAGTAAAGTTCAATGTAATGATATGACATAATTGAGCATTAAACCAGCAGAGAATCAAAAAATACGGGGCGAACCTGAATTTTTCCTAATATTCGAGGATTTTGCTGATGGGCGCGCTATCCCCTTGCGAGGGCGCACCGATATATTCCCCATATGAAATGAAACTGTTATAATCCAGTTTTATCCTTTTGCGAAGCCAGGAAGCCATCGAAAAAGAGGTCAGGCTGCCTGCTTTTTCAATAGAAATCTATGAAATTGACTAAATTAGGCCAATAAAACATTAAGTGGAAAATAAATTCCTGACTGTCAAGCAAATAATAAATTTTCCGAAAATAATATCGCCGGCATATGCAAAGCGTATATGCCGGCGATACTTCGGAAGAAGGCTGTCGTGCCGATTGAGCCAGCCCACGGCACGCTCAGCCCAGCATCGGAAGCATGTTACGCATACGGATGTGCCTTAATGCGTGAACGGCGTGGAATTCTTCGCCATGGGGGCTGACTACATCCCAGAGGACAACCTGCTTTCCCGCGTAACGCCGCAGCGCACCCTCGATCTGCTGGAACAGTGCGTCGCCCCCAATTTCAACACAGTCCGGGTCTGGGGCGGCGGCTATTACCCCGACGACTGGTTCTACGACATTTGCGATGAACTGGGCCTTGTGGTTTGGCAGGACTTTATGTTCGCCTGCGCCAACTATCGCCTACCCCGGGATTTTTAAGAAAATATCCGGGCGGAATTTGCGGATAACATCCGCCGCCTGCGCCATCACGCCAGCCTTGGCTTATGGTGCGGCAACAACGAGATGGAAATGTTCCAGGCGATAGGCGAGTACGAAGGTACGCCCAGAACCCGCAGCGATTACATCCGCATGTTTGAACATATCCTACCCGAGGTGTTGCGAACGGAAGACCCCGACACCTTCTACTGGCCGGCCTCCCCGACCGCGGCGACGTGCATTATTGGGAGGTCTGACACGGCGGCAGGCCTTCGCCGTTTACCGGAAGTATTTCTTCCGGTACGCCAGTGAGTTTGGATTCCAGTCTTTTCTCGGACTCAAAACGGTTGAAATCTTTACCCTGCCCGAGGATCGCAACATCTTCTCGCGTGTAATGGAGATGCATCAACGCAACGACGGCGCCAACGGGAAGATCATAAACTACCACCTGAGCCAGACCTTCCTCTGTCCCGGCAGCTTCGACACGCTGCTGTACGCGTCGCAGCTATTGCAGGCCGAGGAGATCCGATGCGGCGTGGAGCACTGGCGGAGCAACTGCGGCCGTTGCATAGGCGCGGTCTACTGGCAGCTCAACGATATCTGGCCAGCGGCCAGCTGGGCCAGCATCGATTATTACGGGCGCTGGAAGGCCCTGCACTGCTATGCAAAACTCTTCTTTGCGCCTGTGATGATTTCCTGTTGCGAGACCGGCGAAACCACCGACCGCGTTTCGGTGCAGCTCGTAAGCAAAGTGGTTGTCAAGAAAATCGGTTCGGTGAAAATCCAGATGTCAAGCCAGAGGCTGGATAAGGCGGGAACACAAACCGCCATATCGCCGGTCTGCGGCACATCGGATGCCGCGTTGCGCAGGAACCACCGAACCGTTGCCCGTATCTCAGACCTGGTTTCGTTTGCCACATTGAGGCGCGCTTTGGTCTCAATGCAGGAAGGCTCCAGGAGCTGGCGCTCACCGATAATTTCTTCGAAATGAAAAAGGAAGCGTCACAGTCGGCATTATCCATGGAGAGCCGGATCGGATCCGGTTGCGCAGCGTATACGATATACGCTGAACGGACGGCGAGCAAAGTGTCTTTCGCGAACAGCGCGCGGGGAATCCCCGCCTGCTCCACCCGGAAGTATCCGGAGTATGTGGCAGATCCAGTCCGGGCGCGCCGCCGGCCAGTTCTCGCCGTTGCGCGCGGATCCGTTTGATTTCCGCGTCATCCGGGCGCCATATTGAGGAGTTGAGGAGGCATCATTAATGATTGAATACTGCGACGTTTTCCACAGGCTCGAGTTGCACTTCAAAAGCGCCGGAACTTATCGTCACCCATTTATCGAGGTGACGGCGCTCGCCGAATTTCACGGCCCCGACGGCGCTCATATCACGCAAAGCGCCTTTTTCGACGGCGACGACACTTGGACCGTTCGTTTCGTGCCGCATGCGGCGGGCTTGTGGCATTATCGGATGAGCTCCTTCCCCGAGGACGGAGGACTTTGCGCTTCGGGCGACATTTTGGTGGAGGAATGCGACGCCTTCGGCAAGCAGGGCTTCCTGCGGGCTTTCCCCGGAGAGGGCTGGGGGTTGCGGTTTGACGGCGGGGAGGATCTTCTGGTCATCGGGGACACGATGTACAACCTGTTCGGAGCTGCGTACTGCGGCGTGGACGTGCGGAAAATCCTCGACAAGCGCAAGGCGCAGGGGCACAACCTGATCCGGGTCAAGTTCAATCCGACGCCATTCCAGTTTGGCTTCAAGACCGCTCCGTGGTACAACCGGCCGGCCTATCCGTGGGCGGGCACGCCGGAAATGCCGGACTACGCAGCCTTCAATCTGGAGTATTTCCGGGCGGTCGACATCGTTTTGGAACTGTGCGAGGAGTTCGGGATCGGCGTCGAGCTGATCGTCATGCCCTTCAGCTACGAGCTGCCGATGACCGATCGCGTTCATTTTCTGCCCGAGCATCAGGAGCTGTATGTCCGCTACATCGTTTCGCGCTGCGCGGCGTACAAAAGTCTGTACTTCTGGGATGTTGCGAACGAGTACAACCAATATGCGCTGGGGCTGATCGATTTCTTCAACGGGCCGCTTGAGGAGCTGGTCTGCGCGAGGTACGCCGAACGAATCGCCGGGCTCATCCGCCGCGACGACGCCTACCGCCATCCAGTGGGCGTCCACGATACGGCGTCGGGCTCCGCCGCCGTTAAACCGCTCAAGGAGCGGTTTAACCCCCGCTCGGGGATCGACGTGCTGTTCTTCCAGTCGTGGGGCAGCCTGAGCGACCGGCGAGGAAAGGCTTTCTGCTCAGGACTCGATCAGGCCATCCGCACGCACGTGTGGTCCGACCGATACGTCGGTATCCTCGCGGAATACGGATATGAGCACAAGGCAGACCTTGCGTCCTGGCCGGACTTCGCGAAGGGACTCGGGCCAGCGCACACCCGGAGGGGCGCGTGGCGCGCGCTGATGAGCGGCGTACACGTCCTGTGCGGGTACGAGAACACCTCGGTCACAGTGCTCGAGGCGGAGAATGATGTGCCCGGTGTGAAATACATCCGCCACATGAGGGATTTCTTCAATTCGGTCGTGGATTTTTCGGCGTACCGCCCCAACGACGGCCTTGCGCTCGACAAGCTCGAGCAGGAGAAGCCGGAGGACGAACGGACGCTCTGCCTCGCCGACGCTGACGCGTCCTCCGTGGTCGCCTACCTGCCTGCGGGAGGCAGGGTGGGAATGCGCTACGCGCGTGAGGCGATCCCCGACGCGTTCTGGTTTGACCCGATAAGCGGCGCACTTGCGAAAGCCGAAGCGTCCGGACGCACGGACGACTGCATCCTCTTCGCGGCGCCACCGGGAACAGACGAGGACGGGTACGGCAAGGACTGGACGTTGCTACTGAATAAAGGCCTAGCTCCCGGAGCCGATGGGCGCGGCGTTGAACGGATATCAAAGCCTATAGAAACAGGGGATGAGCTTTGCAAAGAGAAATAACTTTTTGTGAAAACAAAATCCATGTGCTGATAGAGATTGCGGATGACGGCGACGTCCGGCTGCTGCATCTTTCGTCGCTGGACTACCGCCCGATCCCGGAGGAGAAAAAGGCGCGTTTCCGTATGCTCGAGTTGCAGCTGGCGGGACATTATCAGGGGATGTCGCACAACGTCCAGTATACCGACACGTGTCCCGGGGCGCTTTTAAGGTATGCGGACAGCCGGGATTTTCGAAACCGGTTCGGCCGGAAGCTCGAAATCGACATGAAATCCGAGTCGGTGGAAGCGACCTGCCATTTGCAGTTTTACGATGATATGGCCGTCGTGCGCTCCTGGTGTGTGGTTCGGAACTGCGGAAATGATGATGAATTTCTCGTATACCTCAGCTCTTTTTGTCTGAAAGGCATTTCGAAAGAAGGCATTCTGGATTGGGATAGCAAAAGCTGCATCATGATTCCCCACACCACATGGCAAGGGGAAGCGCACTGGCAAACGTACACGGCGGCTGCGGCCGGCTTGCAGAAGGTCGGCCCCGATTCCGGCGCGAAGCGCTTGAATGTGCACAGCCTCGGCACATGGTCAAGCGGCGAGTACCTGCCGATGGGATATTATGAAAACATGTACGCCGGATCGGGATACCTGTGGCAAATCGAGCACAACGGTTCCTGGCAGTGGGAAATCGGCGACGAAGCGGGGGAGCTTTATCTTCAGCTGTCCGGCCCGAATGAAAACGAGGGACATTGGTGCAAACGCCTTTCGGGCGGAGAAACGTTTGAAAGCGTGCCGGTTGCGGTGGCCGCCGTCACAGGCGGCTTCGAGGTTGCGGCGCAGGAGATGACGCGCTACCGCAGGGTGATCCGCCGCCCTAACGACGACGACCAAAAGTTGCCAGTCATCTTCAACGACTACATGAACTGTCTCTGGGGCGATCCGTCCACCGAAGCCGAGCTGCCGCTGATCGATGCCGCTAAGGAGGCGGGTTGCGAGTATTATGTCATCGATGCGGGCTGGTATGCCGACGGCGGCTGGTGGGATACGGTCGGCGAATGGCTTCCGTCTGAAAAGCGTTTTCCTGGAGGGCTCAAAAAGCTTATGGACGTCATCCGCAGCAAGGGCCTTGTGCCGGGATTGTGGCTCGAAATCGAGGTCATGGGCGTTCATTGCCCCCTAGCGGACAAACTGCCCGACAGTTGGTTCTTCATGAGGCGCGGCAAAAGGGTCGTCGACAAGGGCCGCTACCAGCTCGACTTTCGCAATCCCGAAGTGGCCGGGTACGCGGCTGGAATCGTCGACAGGCTCGTCGGAAAATACGGAGCAGGCTATATCAAAATGGATTACAACATCAACCCGGGCAGTGGAACCGAATTGCAAGCCGAGAGCTTCGGGGATGGCCTGTGCGGACACAACAGGGCGTATCTGCGTTGGCTGGACGGCATCTGGGAGCGTTACCCGCAGCTCGTGATCGAGAATTGCAGCAGCGGAGGCATGCGGCTGGATTACGCCATGCTGAGCCGCCACAGCATTTTATCCAGCAGCGATCAGACCGACTACCGCAGGTACGCAAAAATCGCTTCCAATATCCTGACCGACGCGACGCCCGAGCAGATTGCCGTGTGGTCCTACCCGCTTGCGGACGGCGACTGTGAAGAGACCATATTCAACATGGTAAACGCGATGCTGCTCAGAATTCATCAAAGCGGATTTTTGACAAGGTTATCGGACGAACGTTTCAGCCTTGTCAAAGAAGGCATCGAATGCTACAAGCGCATTCGGAACGATATACCCAACGCACTCCCCTTCTGGCCTCTCGGCCTGTCCGATTTCCGGAGCGAATGGATAAGCTTCGGGCTTTCCTTGCGGAACAAGGCTTACCTTGCCCTCTACCGGATGCAATCGTCGCGGGAGCATGCCGAAATACCTGTGCGCCAATTTAAAGGGCAAAAGCTTTCGGTCGCCTGTATCTACCCGAAAGCCCGTCGTTGCGAATACGAATGGAATCCCCTGAAAGGGACGCTAACTGTTGCGTTTCCGCAAAATTACTGCGCAAGGCTGTTCGAACTGAACTTGAAATGATATCATAATCCCCCTTGAACAAAGGCAATTTGGAGAGGAAGTCTAATGATGGAACGTCAATGGGGACAAGCAGGAAAGAAGAAGCGATATCATAAAAAACTGGTGAACAGGCGCAAACAGTCACTTCCCGCCAATCCTCGGGCTTTACTTGATAAAAAACGGGGCGTTTGAAGACGGAGGATCGGCATTCCCCTGAACTTTTTGAAACAGCCCGACGTCGGAGGATCGCGTAATTCCTACGCCCCACAAGGCAGCATCGCTCAAGATGGAGAGCCTTTTTGCGCGCGTTTCCAGCTCCTTCGTGAACAGGGCAAACAGCGTCTCCATTGCTTCAGCTTTCGCCGGTATGTTCCGGAACAACCAGATGTTTTTCGCGTCCGGGACGTCTTTGCCCAGAGACACTTCCAAAAATCTCATAAAGGACATCCGGTTGTTTATCTGGAATTCCGTCCTGTAGACCAAAAGGTTGCATAGACACTGTAAAATTATGATTTTGAACATCATCACCCAATCATATGGCGGCCTGCCGCCCGCTCCTTTTGCATCACTCGCAAAGCCGATCCACAATATGTACAAGGGTCAGGAATATCTCATTTTTGAATCCGCAGTTGCGGAGTTCTTTCCAAACTTGCTCGACAGAATTCATCTCCAGGCAGCAAATGGAAAATCTCAGAAGCTGCTCTCAAAATGCCACTGTTGTTTTATACGGGACTGTATTTTAATCCTTCTCCGAAAAAAGCCTGAACTTCAAACAGGCTGTAGGCGACTGCCCTATCTCCTTGACGCAAAGTCCAGATCAACCTCGCGGAATAAGTCCTCCAGCCTCCTTTTCGATTGCAGCAGCAGTTCGCGCAATGCGATTCGCCGGTCGTCGCAGAGGAAAATAGGCACGGCGATGCTCAGGGCGGCGACAATGCGGGAATCCTTGCGCAGTACCGCGCCGACACAGCGCAGATGCGGGTTGGACTTCTCGTATTCGTGCGCGATATCGTCACTGCGGCATTCCCGCAGTTGCTTTTCAAGCGCATCAAACGTCAAGATGGTGTGTTTTCCGTCAGCGCCCGAAGCCCCTGCGGATACAGCTTTGAGCGCCTTGCGTTCATGGCCGATCAGCAAGGCCTTGCCGATGCCGGTTCCGTAAGCTGGAAAGCTCAGCCCCGCAATGGGGATCATCCGGATCGCCTGAGGGGAATCCTTTTTAAGCAGGTAAATGACGTTTCCGCTGTCCAAAATGCTGCAATGGATGGTCTCGGAGCATTTTTTAATGAGCGCGCGCGCTCCGCCATGAAATAGCCCTCGATCTCGATGCCGCCGCTTCTCTTGGAAACCCATCCGAGGCTTCGGATGGCTTCAAGGCTTCGAACCGCCCAGCTCTGACTTCGATCGACGCATTCATGCCGAAATACGAGGCTATACCGCTTTGCAGGCAAATGTACCGATTTTGACGCCTGATTATCCATTGAAGGGTGCCAAATGACTATATCCACATTTCTCACGAATTGTATAATCCGACATCAAAATCGGAACTATCTAGTGCAAAGCAGTATATATCGCAGAATATCGCTCCAGCATCCGCTTTTACCTCCAGCGCATAGCTTCGCCTCTATTATGCATTTTGCGATCTCCGCCTGCGCGTTCAAAGCGTCGGCCGTGAAGGCGGAGCCTTCGGCGCCGGCTGCGATTTTGCTGAATGGCGCAAGCGCAGCTCCGGCTTTTGAACCGGAAGCGCCCGGAATGCCGGTTGCTGCGGCGCCGCTTGCCCCGGACGGGGCGTTTTGCCTGCCGTCGCGGGAGAAGATTCTTTTTTTCCTCCGCAAAGCATCCGGGAGCGGCGGGGTGGGCTTCGGCCCACTCCGCGAAAAAGCCGCCGGGCCGCCGCAGGAGATTGTTCGAATCGATTACGGGAAACGCCCTTCTGCAGGCCGCGCGGATCCAGCCAGGCACCGTCCGCCTTGGCGAAGGAGGCGGAGCCGGAAAAGCCCTTGCGCCCCCTGAAAATGGCGGGCAACGCCGCAGCTGGCAGGCGCGCCGGGGCGCGGCGGATCTTCCCGCTTCGCCTGAATCCGCCAATTCTTCAGCCTTTCCCTTCAAGCCGCGCGCGACTCCGGCGCATCCCGGGCCGCCGCCCTTGATTTCGCGGGCATGCTCCCGCGCCATGCCCGCCAGCTCCGGAATTGGAGCCTCATCCTCCGCCTCCGTTGGAACTCCATCGCCGATCTCCTAGTCTGCGTTGAAAGGCCGGCCCGCGATCTCCTTGTATACCGCTTTGCAGTCAAATGAACCGATTTTGGCACCTGATTATCCATTGAAGGGTGCGAAATGACTATATCCACATTTCGCACTAATTGTATAATCCGACATCAAATAGAAACTACTCAAAGCAAAGCAGTATACATTGCCGAAGCCCCCATCTCCGTATAATTTAGGGATATCACTCAAACGTCCAATGGGAAAACCTACTGCGATATTCTTTCAGAGCTAGCTGTGAATCGCCATTAATTTAGGAAATTCAACGCCGGTTCACAGCGACTGTGGGAATTCAGCGATTTGCACAAATATAAGCATTTCGCTCCACTCCTTTGACTGTGTGTATACGAACATTTCTTCATGCGTAGAGCCTGGATTGACAGGCTGAAAGGGAGAAACAAATGCATATGATTGTGGATAACGATGCCCGTATTTTTCGTAAGGATGGGGTTCCTTTCTTTTATCTTGCGGACACCGTGTGGATGGCTTTTGCCAATTTGTCCCTTGAAGAGTGGGATCTTTACACGACCTTCAGACAACGGCAGGGCTTTAATGCGCTGCAAATCAGTATCCTGCCGATTCAGCACGACATGAGCTTTGACCGGAACACCACCTATCCCTATGCCGTTCGGAGCGACGGCGCGATTGATTTCGATTCAATCAATGAGGCATATTTTGAGAAAGCCGTAAAAATGCTGGAGATCTCCTGTAAAAAAGGTTTTACGCCGGTGCTGACCGCCCTGTGGAACTGCTATGTGCCTACGGCATGGGCCGCGAATGCTCTCCGATCGAGAACTTGTATGCCGGAGGCCTTCCTTGTGGAATATGCGGCGTATATTGCGGAGAAATTCCGACCTTTCGATCCGATATGGGCGGTGAGCGGCGACACGAATTTTGAAACGGAGGTCGTCGTCAGCTACTATGAAACGCTTCTTAAGCAATTGCGCCTACGCTGCCCGGACAGCCTGTTCACCATGCATATGACCCCGGACGGGCAACTCCCCGAGGTGTTTCATAGACCCGGCGGGATTGATTTTTATCTGTATCAGTC
Organism: Clostridiales bacterium; assembly: GCA_031269465.1. Lineage (GTDB taxonomy): Bacteria > Bacillota > Clostridia > Lachnospirales > WQUN01 > JAISWZ01. The sequence continues at coordinate 40,918 of JAISZB010000371.1, forward strand.
CGGGCATTTCGGGGATCGGCAGGATCTGGCGTTTTTGCTGGCTGAGCGCTTTTTTTCATCCGCTTTTTCAAAACCGATTGTCAACGGGGAGCCATGCTATGAAGGTCATTGTTACATCGGGCAGCCACGGCGGTTTTCACGTTACGAGGTGCGCAAAGCCATGTGGCAAAGCGTGCTTTCAGGGGCCGGGGCAGGCATCGCCTACGGCGCACATGGCCTGTGGAGCTTTTACAGGAAGGGAAGCACGTTTACGAATGCGAAAAGCTCCGGCATTCCTTACGACTGGCGGGATGCCCTGCTGTTCAAAGGGGCGGATGACGCCGTTTATCTGAAAGCCCTGTCTGAGGAACACGGCCTGAGTACCATGTTGCCCTGGGCGCTTCCGGCGCAGTCCGTATCTCCTGAGATGCGAGCCTCCGCGACCCGGAGCCTGAACCGGATTGCCATATACATGCCGCGGCCTGTCGCGCTGTCGTTGGAGCTGGATTGCACCGGATACAACGCGCGCGCCGTCCTGCTCGAAAGCAGACAGGAACTGCCGGTCGGCCTGTGTTCTCAAAACGGAACAACCACAATCGACATCCCTCCGGTCTGCGGCGATTATCTTCTGCTTCTCAGGAAAGTCGGCGCTCTGTAGAAGGCGGAACAAGAATAAAACGATTCAATTCCGCATTATCCAAACTTACAGACCCGCACTTATGTGTGAAAACTCGGGCGGAGGCAGGGCGACCTCGCCAAACGGGCGCATGGCTGCGACCACGCCCGAAACCTGGGCGGAGCTGCCTGATCAAATCAAACTACCGTCAACGAGAGAGACGGCTGACGGACTTCTTTACGGATGTGGTTAATCCTTGGATTTTTAGGTTGGAGCGAAGCTCTCCCCATTGTACAGTTTTGGCAGCAAAAACGAAATAGACGCGGCTGGCTGCCGCGCCTGTTCCGTTTTTATTATTGCAGGAGGGGTTTTTAATGCGGATACAATGGACGGACAGAGGATATATCATCGATAACACCCCCGGATTTTTGGTTTCGGGGGAGTTTCACTACTTTCGGGTGCCAAAAACGGATTGGGAGCGCCGCCTGGTTCTTTTAAAAGAGGCGGGCATGAACTGCGTGGCTACTTACATACCTTGGGAAATTCACGAGCAAAAAGAAGGGGAATTCCTGTTTGGGGATGTGCCGGAACGGGATTTGGAGGGCTTTTTACGGCTGTGCGCGAAGATGGAGCTGGCGGTACTCTGCCGCCCCGGCCCTTACCAGTACAGCGAGCTGCGGTACGACGGCCTGCCCGAATGGCTGTGCGAGGGCTACCCCGCCATATATGCCCAAAATGTACAAGGCAACACCTTTCGCAACAGCGCGGTTTCCTACTTGCACCCGCTGTTTTTGGAGAAGGTTCAGCGGTGGTATCGGGCGGTGTGCCCTATTGTGGCAAAGTACATGTCCTCCAGGGGAGGGCCGATAACATTTGTGCAGGCGGATAACGAGATGATGGGCATCTGCATTTGGAACAGCGGCGGGTGGGATTACAACCGCGAGGCGATGGGCATCGGCGCGGAAGGGGGGAGGTACCCTGCCTTTCTAAAGGACAGATATTCGTCCGTACAAGCGCTCAATGCGGCGTACCAAACGAATTTTGCGTCTTTTAGCGCGGTGCAGCCGTTTGCCGGCGAGGCGCATGACGCAACGCAACGCAGGCGGGTGAAGGATTATCAGGATTTTTACTTTGCGACCGTGGCCGAATATGTCGTCCTGCTAACCGGCTGGATGAGGGAACACGGCATCGACTGCGATATCGTGCATAATTCCCCCAATCCCGCCTCCAATCCGCAATTTTTGGAGGTAGTACGCCGCATGGGAAAAGGTTTCTTGCTGGGCTCGGACCACTACTATAACCTCGGCCCCGGTTGGGAGCAGAACAACCCCACCCCTCAGTATACGGCAAAGTCGTTCCTTTCGAGCGAGATGCTGCGCCTCATGGGCTTTCCTCCCACCGTGTTCGAGCTACCCGGCGGCAGCGCTTCCGACTGGCCGCCCATCACCTCGCAGGATTTACGCTGTTGCTACGATGTTAACTTGGCTTTTGGGATGAAGGGGCTAAACTACTACATCTTCACGGGCGGAAAAAACCCTTTTCAAATCGGCAGATTCAGCGATGTCTACGATTACGGAGCCTCGATTGGGGCAGACGGCAGTATAAGGCCGGTATACATGGCGGTAAAAGAGTTCGGAGCGTTTTTGCAGGAGCATGCATGGCTTGCCTGCGCTGCCCTGCGGTCGGATATCCTGATTGGCCTTGACTGGGAGATGGGACGATGCGCAAGCTATTACAAAACCCGCGAAGGGGTCGGCATCTCCGGCACCGAGGCGTGGAGCTTTCTGCGGGAAGGGCTGATAACTACCTCACTGTGCTGCTCTTACACCCCCGAGCTTGCGGATCTGACGCGTCTGGATAGCATATCCACCGAAAAGCCGCTGCTGATACCCACCTCCGCTTGCATGGCGAAGGCGTTGCAGGCGGGAGTAACCGCGTTCCTGCGCAGGGGCGGCAGGGTGCTTTTGAGTCCGACCATACCGTATCTGGACGAAAACTTTAATCCCTGCACGATTTTGTCGGATTATCTCGGCAGGCCTGAGATACGGCCATGCATGCGGCATGCCCCGCGTTTTACAGTGGGGAATATCGAAAACATCGCTGTAAACAGCGTGCTGTTCGGCTGTACCAGGCTGCCTGTCGGCGCAAATGTAAAGACGATTGCAAAAGAGGAGCATTCCGCCGCCGTGACCGGCTGGAGGCTGGACTTGGCTGAAGGCGGCAGTGCGCTGTGGCTGGGGCTTGCGTGGGACTACTGTATGAAGGAGCACCGTGACATGTTCATCCGCCTGCTGAAGGAACTGGGCGCGGTTGAACCGGTGATAGAATCCGACAACCCGAATGTGTGGTCAGTGTTGCGGGTACACGAAAACAGGGCGATGCTGTTTATCATGAACCCCTACTCCGCGCCGATGGAGGCAAGCCTTCGCGTTCGCAGTACGCAGGGGAGCGGCGTGGATATTGGCAAGCAAAGCTTGAAACCGATGGAGGTAAAGGCCCTGGAGTTGCGAAACCAGGCATAATGTCGCGAAAGGGCAATCCGCAAGGCTACCTTTTTTTGTGCGCATGGGGCGCTATCATGGACATGATTAAAAACCCGATTTTAAAGGCTTTAACCCCGATCTTTCAATCATACGGGTAGGGTAACTATCACTAGTGCTGCCTGTCTTAATTACGCCATATGCTTTTAGCTTGTAAAATGCTTAATTATAGCCAATTAGGACTACTGCGCATTAAGACTGTCTGCACTAGTGAAAATATTCCACTTAATACCTCTGAATGTCGCCGCAGTTCAGCTTCTTCTTATCGGCAAGAAAATCCACAGTGTACAAAGGCTTTCGTCCCAGTCTAATGGCAGCATGGCATTCGCACCACTCAATGGATAATCAAGCTCAAAAAAAGGAACATTTGATGAAAATCGGTATATCTTGGTGAACGTGATCTCGTCTCCTTTCGGTGATGTATGAAACTGGCGCAAGAGCGCAGGAAATATGCGATATGGCAGTCAGCGATCTGCGATTTAGTTCGCCACGGTTCACGGAGACTATGATAAAGGTCGAGAACCTCTTCCATCCTAACCGCCGCCGCGCTTGAAGTCGTTGCGCCGACCTGCGCGTTGCTGAACAAGCCTGTGCCGTCGCCTGCGAGAAACGCCTGTTCCTCAGCGCAACCGATACAGCGGGCGAACCCTCGTTCGGACACTTTCAGTGTTCAGTTTATATGCGCCGAGGTTGACCATGCCGAAAAGAACGTCTCTTTCGGGAAGTGCGCTCTCCTCCTCGACCCACGCCGCCGTGCCGCGCGTAGCGACGATGGGGATGCGCTTGCCGATAAGTGTGTGCTCGAACTCATCAGGCACGAGATAGCTACCGTCGCTGTCCACGTCGATTTGCATCGAGATTTGGACAGACTGTCAAGAAGTTCAACTTCATAGATCGCCTTGCTCGGCGTGGAGCGTTAAATGGCAAGAACCGCATAACGCTTGCAAGTCGCTCCAGCCATGCGCGCCGCTGAAGCGTTTCGCAGCGGCGGGGCCGCGCTGATAACGGTTGTAGCGGCGGTTCTCTGTTCGCGCGTGTTGCTTGCAGTACATTTCGTACGTAAAATTGGGACAGCCTTGATACTTACACGGTTTCTTAGGTTTGTTCGGCTTGAATGCCACCTCGCCAAATCGGGTAGGAGGGGGCGGCTAACCCCCGACCTCCCACACCACCGTGCGTACCGTTCGGTACACGGCGGTTGAATCAGAATGAATGTACAACTTGATGCCGATCAGCCAGACTTTTGAAACCTCTTTCCTCTAGGCGTTGATTGGCAGCCGCGGCAGACAAGGCAGGGATTTTGGTTATTCTCCAATAGCCTTTTCTTGTATTTGCAAGCTTCCAAGCCTTTTATTTGGACGCCTCAAGTTTCTGGAGGATTTTGAATTTCGCTTCAGCCCGCTTTCACTGCTTCCATATGCAGGCGCGCAGCCTCCGCCGCATCCATCCGTCCAACTCATTAAGCTTGCCTGCGCCGTCCGCCATTCCAAAATAGCCGGCCCAGCCATCGGCAGCCTCGGCTGATTTCTTAAGCCGGCATCCCATTCCCTCCCCCCCAATTTCCGCTAGCCGCACGCCTCGCCTTTTCCCTCAGCCTCTGGTATGAACGCGGGTGTATTCTGATTCCTGGCTCCCCGTTTTTCTTGCGAAGCCTTAGAGATCCGCCGCTCCGCGACAGGCGACGCGTTTCAAAACACATTTTCAAGAATCGACGCTGGGCGGCATCGCAAGCAAGGCGGGGCGGCGCGGCCCTCGCGCAAGAGCTGAACAACGAGAAAACCAATGAAACCGCGGCGATTCCGGTTCTGATCGACCATGTCGGCGAAGCCGCGCAGCGATCCATTTCCGCGTGGGACGCGCCGGATGCGACGGACAAGAACGCCATCGAAGCCGGATCGGGCTATTTTGCGGCGCTCAGGAACAGGACGCATCCGGATATTGAAAGACGGCATCCCGTCAATGCGATTATCGAAGGAAAGAGGCGGATCCACCATTATAAGGGGCTATTATGCGACAACCGGCATTTCGCGCTCCTGCAACTCGGACAAATGGGCGGGTTTGAAATCCATTTGTATGGAGGCTAAAGCTACAGTCCGTCAAAGCGGCGAAACTGCATATTCATTCGGGCGTTTTTGTCTTCTTCAGATGACATGGAGGAAATTGCAAGGTCGACAGGACTCCACAGGGGAGTCGAAAATGGCAGCCGTTGGCATTCAGGCGCCGCATTCAAATCCGACTCCAACAAAACGGCTCGCAGTTGCGGCGCGGCCCAGCTTCAAGCCTTGAAGGCGATCGCCTCCAACGCCCCGGGATGCGCGGCAAGATTCTGCAAGAAAAGAATTTCAATGCCAGCTTTGAGAGACAAGCTGACGCAAAGCTTCGAAGAGATCATGTCCATGCCCGGCGTGTTTAGATCCCCCGGCCTCGCCGGATCGGCCGGAGGCGTCGCCGCGTGAACCCGCAAGGCGCATATTCGAGTCATTCTTTGAATAATGAAATGCATTTATATCGCGCATATAAGCGCCTTGCGACGCAATGTTAGCATATATGCTAAATAGATGAAAACAACGGTTTCCATTTTATCCGAGGAAACCGAATTTTGGCAAATGTTTTAAAATTGTTTGAAGTTAAAGGATTCTGAGCAAAAACTCCTATGATAATGCTTTCCGCGCTCCGTGACTTGCAAAGGAGAGAAGAGTCAGCGGAAAAGGGTTTTTCAGGGGCAAAGGGAGTCCATTCAGCTCTTTTCAAGGGAAATCCTGGCGCGTTGCGCCGACGGGGGAGCTCCATGGGCAAAATCCGGGTTGCTTTACATGGCCATGGCGGGCGGATCCGCATAAACTCCTTGGCCTGCCGCCTGGAAACGCCGGTTGATCGGAGCATTCAAAGCGTTGATGGGAGCGGCGGCGTCCCAGGCTAGAATCCGGATTAACCTGCGTGTTTTTTCCGAAACGCTGTTAATGCTCCTTTTTCAAGCGATTCTTTTTAGCGGATTCTTCATCGGATAAAATGACTTATCACACATGTCGGATAATCCATTATCGATTCCCCAGTGGAGCCTTATGAACCTGAAATTTAAGAAGGTGCGGACTACAGCGAGTTTGCAAAGGAATAGGCACTGCATGGATGCGGCTGTAATCCCCACGTCTGCGGCCATGCGGGCCGTTCATCGCCCGCTTAGGCTTTGCCGGCCTTTTTCTTTTGGTCGCTGAAGTTATCGGCTTTTTTTCTTCTGCGCCTTCACTGCCAGCATCATTATTTTTATTGTGCATGAACTCATCCAACACGGCGACGGACGCCTCATAGTAGCGCCCTGCATTATGTATATCAATCGAGTTTGAGCCGACCGAAAATTTTCTGATCATGATGCTGATCTCATTATGGATCCCGGCGTAAGAGAGGGTTTACTGGATAATGTCAAATATTCTGTACCTCCCGTTTACCTTGTTTACAAACACGCTTATAGCGGACAGGGCGTATGCATTGCCGCCGGTGTCTGCTACCGGCGACCAGAAAGCGATTTCATAGCGCCGCATCCCCTCGGCATTTTGATAGGGGGTTTCAAAAATAGCATGCTTGCATGACGCATACGGGTTTATCCTCTGACGGTTCAATATGGACTCATCTCTTTGCAGCCCGCATTTATACGTCAATTCGTCCGCAAGCAGAGGATATTGAAAATACGCATATGGGCTATAGGCGCCGCGTCCCGCGAAAATCTCCGCGCATTCCAGATATGACTGCGGCTCATGGAATTTCCCGAATGCCGGGGATAAGAAGCTGTTTTCGCTCAAGTATTCCAACATCTCCGCGAAGTCTTTCTTTGAAATCGGATCGTCCATTTTGTGAAGTCCGGAAAACACTCCATGAATCGCTTCGCTGTCGAATGTCGTGCTGTTTAAAGCTATATTGTAAAAATCTATGGGCTTCTCCAAATCTCGGAACCTGTAGCCGAGCCAGCGCGACCACTCGCATATCTTTATGGCTTGGCGGTAAGTCGCATTGCCTTGAGGCCTAAACGCGCCGTCGCCGAATCCGCATGCAATCTCCGCCTCTGCGGCAAGCGACAGGGCAATCCGCTGGCGGCGCTGCAGCCCGGATGCGTCATTAAACGGCGGAGCGCCCAAATGCGTAAATAATGCGTAATACAAAGGGTATTCAATCCTGCCCTCCACATCTAGATTTATCCGCCGCTTCCATCTTCAACGTAGCAATTGTCCCAAGATATAAATTCAGTGCCGCTTGCCCGTATAACCGTGTCAAGCAGAGCTTCAACCGCATCGATTCGCGTTATGCGGTCTTCAGCGTGCAAATTCTGCATGCTTATAAGAGAGATCCCGAAAATGAAAAACTGAAGGAAAAAAATTATTTTAAGCTTCACATCTGATCCTTCGTTCACGTTTATTCAGTATAGCAAGTATAACATAAAGCAATAACGAGTTCAAGGGCAGTCCAGTTCTGTTAGTATAATTGGATATATTTTAAAGCGTACTGATATTATCACAAAACTTCCTGAATCAACTATGGCTGGATATGCAAGGGGTAATTCCTGTTTCGATATATGAATGTCAATTTAGTCCGTATTTTTGGTGGTTTCTGCAAGCTACAAGCCGCTTGACGGACTGGGCGGGGTGCATCATCCTCTTGGGAATTCAGGTCTAAAACCGAAATAAGTGTGGAATCATGCATTAGGGGTTGATTCGTATATATTTAAATCATTGGTTCATGCACAGCTCTGAATAAAACGGTATTTTGGATATATTTTCATATATTCATTAATATATATTATTTAAGATATATAAATTCATTTTGACATTTTTCAAAAATTAGTTTGAATTTCAGAATATAC
>JAISZB010000382.1 GCA_031269465.1 Clostridiales bacterium
AGCTGCAAGAAGCTCAACCTCTTGTCCAGGAGAACTGCCATCCTAACTGAAAAGGAGGACATGCGGCTTCCTCCCCATGCCTAAAGGCAGGGGTATCCGCCGCATAACAACTGTGATGAATCGCTTAATAAACTCTCCGAAGGGATTTAAAGCGGCTGGCGTGCACGCCGGAATCAAGAATCAAAAAAAAGATTTAGCTCTTGTGATTTCAGATAGGCCGGCCGTTGCGGCGGGCTGCTTTACAAAGAATAGAGTCAAGGCTGCGCCGGTTTTGCTTGACAAGGAAATTTTGACTGAAGGGCGAGCATTTAAAGGCATAGTTGTAAACAGCGGCAACGCAAACGCGTGCACTGGAAAGCAGGGAATGGAAGACGCCCGCGCTATGGGGCGCAAGGTTGCGGCTTTAGCCGGGTGCCAGCCGGAAGAGGTTTTTGTATGCTCAACTGGAGTCATCGGCGTCATGCTTCCAATGGAAAAGATAATATCAGGCATAGATTTGGCGTGGAGCAGCTTATCAAGCGATGAGGAATCGGGAATAGCGGCGCTGGAAGCCATCATGACCACAGATCTCCTTTGCAAATCGGCCTATGAAGAGTTGAGCTTGAACGGTTCAAAGGTTGTCATCGCCGGAATGGCGAAGGGTTCGGGAATGATTCACCCCAACATGGGAACTATGCTGGCGTTCATCACAACGGACGCGGCCATTTCAGGGAGTCTCCTGCAAAGGGCTCTTTCAGGCGCCGTGGAGGACACATTCAATATGGTTTCCATTGACGGGGACACCAGCACAAACGACACGGTTTTGGCGCTGGCAAACGGCATGGCTGATAACAAGGCTATAGATTTCGATGATGAAAGCTATCAAGCGTTCAGCGAAGCACTGATGCGCATATGCAGAAAACTGGCCATTGATGTGGCGCGCGACGGGGAAGGCGCGTCCAAGCTTATGGAGGTAGTCGTGGAAGGCGCCGAGACAATGGCTGACGCCCGCCTTATAGCCCGTTCTGTCGCGTCCTCGTCATTGTTCAAAGCCGCATTGTTCGGAGCTGACGCCAATTGGGGGCGCATCTTGTGCGCCATGGGCTATAGCGGAGGCGCTTTCGATCCTGACGGCGCCAGCATAGCTTTAAGCAACTCCGAGGGGCGCGAAGGGCTTTTCATGAATGGATCCCCGCTTGCCTTTGACGAAGAGGCCGCAAAGCGGATCTTAAGCCAGAAGGAAGTGCGCGTAGGCATACGCCTAGGTTCAGGCGCGGGCTTTAAGGCGACGGCGTGGGGCTGCGATTTGACTTACGAATATGTTCGCATAAATGGGGACTATAGATCTTAGCTTGGCGGGTGTTTGATATATGCAGGCTTACATTGAAAAAGCCAAAATATTGGTTGAGGCTCTTCCTTACATAAAAATGTTCAATGGTATAACTGTTGTCATAAAATATGGAGGAAGCGCTTTGATCGATCAAAATATAAAAAAATCCCTCATAGAGGACATAGCCCTTATGAAGTTTGTCGGGTTCAAGCCGGTTGTGGTGCATGGCGGAGGACCGGAGATAAATTTCATGCTGGGCAGGCTGGGGCTTAAAAGCTCCTTTGTTGACGGGATGCGGGTAACCGACGGCGAAACTATGGAAGTGGTCGAAATGGTTCTGTCCGGCAAGCTGAACAAGGAGATAGCGACTGATCTGTCAATGCACGGCATTCTCTCAGCTGGGGTGAGCGGGAAGGACGGGCGGACTCTGCAAGTCGAGAAGCTTATGCCATCAGGAAAGGACATCGGGCTTGTCGGAAAGGTCAAGAAAGTGGACGGCACTCTTCTAAGAACTCTCATAAACAATGATTTCGTGCCTGTCGTTTCTCCGGTAGGACTTGACGTGGAGGGTGCGGGATACAATGTCAACGCAGACGCGGCGGCTGTCGCCATAGCTGGAGCGCTGAATGCGGAGAAGCTGGTTTTCCTGACGGATGTAGAAGGCATACTTCAGGATAGAAAAGACTCATCGAGCTTGATATCAAGAGTGAAGGCGTCCCGGCTGATTCAGCTAATAGAGGAAGGCGTCGTTTCAGGCGGCATGATTCCCAAATCCGAAAGCTGCATCGCCGCAGTAGAGGCGGGCGTCCAGCATGTGCATATCCTGGACGGGCGCGTTGAGCACAGCTTGCTGCTTGAGATATTTACGCGGGACGGCGTTGGAACGATGGTTGAAAAGGGATGAGACGGCCAGCGCTCGCATGGGAAGGGGTTTTTTTATGGAAGAGCTGATAAAGCAGGGAATGAATGCCATCATGAACACCTACGGCCGCTTTTCTATAGTGCTGGAAAGCGGCGCGGGATGCCGCGTAACGGATTCAGAGGGAAAGACATATCTGGATTTCGTAGCGGGGATCGCGGTAAACTCCTTGGGGCACGGCAATGAAAAGCTTGTAAAAGCCATATCTGAACAGGCCGGATTGCTCCTTCATGTTTCAAATCTTTATTGGAATAAGCCCCAGATTGAATTGGCATCCAAACTTGTTAGGCACAGCCCGTTTGACAAGGCGTTTTTCTGCAACTCGGGCGCCGAGTCCGTGGAAGGCAGCCTCAAGCTTGCGCGAAAATACGCTTCCAAGCATCATCCGGAGCGCTTTGAGATAATCTCGATGAAAAACTCTTTCCACGGCAGAACGTTCGCGGCGATAACAGCCACGGGGCAGCTGAAGTATCAGAAGGGCTTGTCGCCGCTTCTTCCGGGCATAGCGCATGTAGAGTATGACAGTTACGAGGCTCTTGAGGCGGCCGTTTCAGACAAGACTTGCGCCGTTCTCATGGAGCCGGTGCAGGGCGAAGGGGGGATTCGCCCCGCAGGCAAGGAGTATCTTCAAAAAGTTCGCGCGTTGTGCGCTGAAAAAGATATAATGCTGATATTTGATGAAGTGCAGTGCGGCGCCGGGCGAACAGGAACCTTTTTCGCATTTGAGCAGCTAGGCGCCGAGCCGGATGCAGCCGTACTCGCCAAGGGCATGGCAGGCGGGGTCCCGATAGGGGTCATATTGGCGAAGGATCGCTTTGCGCAAGCTTTTGAACCGGGAGATCATGCGGCGACATTCGGCGGAAACCCTTTAGCCATGGCCGCCGGAAATGTGGTGGCGGACGAGCTTTGGGAAAACGGGCTCCTCGACCATGCGAAAGAAGCCGGGTCGCACTTGAGAGCCAAGCTTTTGGAGCTTAAGGGAAGGCGCCCGGACTTCATAAGGGATGTCCGCGGCCTGGGCCTGATGCAGGGCATCGAGACTGCCGGGGCAGCCGCGCCAGTTATAAGCGAGTGCATCGAAAGAGGGCTGCTTCTTGTAAATGCCGGCGCGAATGTCATACGCTTCGTGCCTCCGCTAATTGTCACTGCGGATGAAATTGACGAAGCTTGCGCGATATTGGAGGATGCTTTGAAATAGGAGTTGAGGAGCGCAAAGAGAAAATCGGGTCGGAAGCCGCGCCCCGGTTTTCTCTTTGCGCTCTTTCGCATTGAATGGGGCTTCGGGGCTGGAGGCTTGAATATGCCGCCTGCTTTGGATGTCAGGTATAAGAGGATAATTTATGAAAAATTAAATTTATTGCATTAAGCGTCCCAGTGCTGTATAATTTTTCAAGGAATATAAATCTAGCGTTAATTCAGTCTGTTCATTAAAATGCCATACTGCTTGGCGTCCGAATATCGGCGCAAGCCTCTTTACTGGAGGCGGATGGCCGCCTTAAAGAGGATAGGCGGAATCTGAGTGAAAACGGATAGCCAAGCTCAAAGATAAGCGCATATGCGCCAATCAGCATATATTGTGATTAGGCTGAAAGTTGCCTGGTTTTTCGGTTTGCTGTGTGCGAAAGGAATTAGAGCATGAAAAGAGTGAAAAGCAAGAAAAGCAAAATACTCATATTTGGACTGTCAGTTATTTTAAACGCCGCATTCAGCGCCGGCTTTTCGAATACGGCCGAGGAGCGGGGAGTCATAGGCATTTGGCAGGATAATTACATGGTAGCGGCTGGCTATTCCAACAGATACAAATTCTATGAAGACGGGTTTTACATTTTTTCCTCAAGCCAAATGGATATAGACAAAAAGCTTCTTCATGAGAGCGGAACTTGGTCTATTTCTAAGGGAAAGCTCATCTTAAGGGCGGAAAAGCGGGTAATGCAGAATATGACCGACAGAGAGGCCGGCTATAGCGGCGAAGGCGTATTCGAAGGCGACGATAAAGTGAAAAAATCCCTTGTAAATGTAAACATTGAAAAAGAGCTAAGCATAAACTCGAAGCGCCAGCCTGGAGGAGAGCTGCTGCATGACTTTATAGTAATAGACGGCGTGGAATTCTATGATTTCAGCTCATACGCATGGATGGCTGATGATTATTTCTTCGCTCTCGCCGAACTTGGCGGTTCCCAAAAGGCCAACCCGGATCACGTGGTTGAATCTGTGGCGGCGAAGGACGCCAAGTTGGGAAAGAACGATTTTAAGATCACTTATCCCGACAAAAGCTCAGCGACCTATGACGGCCAGTATAAACCCCTGATTCTGAACGGCTCTTTGATAAAGTGCGACGTAAAAACCTTAAATGACCGAACTCTTGTACCTATAAGAATTATAAGCGAGACATTGGGCTGCGATGTTTACTGGGACGACGCTCTAAGGAAAGTTACCGTCAAATCCGCGGGAAAAAGCATAGAAATGATTATTGGGAGCACATCCGCGACCATAAACGGCTCAAAGCTAACAATTGACTCTCCCCCAGCGATTTTTGACAGCCGAACCTTTGTGCCTTTGAGATTCGTTTCTGAAGCGATGAACGCGAAGGTTTCATATGCCGCCTCAAACGTGGATTCAAAAAATGAAAATGATTTAAAGGTAGTCCAAAATGTTCAGGGAAATGTTATCATAGACTCAGATTCAAGCATTCACTTCATTTCCAGAGAAGGCGCTTTGCAGGATGCGGTCTCAAGGATCAATTCATTGCTTCAAGAATTTAAAGCTTACTACAGCGGACTGCATAAGGGAGATTATCTGCAGGGAACTTACAATCTTATTGAAGACGACATTCTTGGAACTGAAATCGTTGGCGAGACATCATGCTATTATGTGATGAGCGGCGCTAAATTCTTTCTCTACAACAAATACACCGGCTCGATTCATTTCTATTACGGAGAGCCTGATAAGAGGACGCTGATGACGCTGGCAAGCGGAAGAGACAGCTACCCAATTTTTGCAGCGGCTTACTTTGACTGATCTCTTCTGAGCGCAGCCGGAATGGATGGAAATCGCAGCTGGCTTGGCGGCAGGAACCGCAAGCCAAGTGCATGGGTGTCCGCCGCGAAGGAATATGAGTTCCGAAGCCAGAGCTGCGCAATGCGGCAACCCGCATTCCATTATCCAATGCGGGGCGGGGGAATTCCGGCTCTTCGAAAACTGCTGAACTGATTTGCAGTCATATGCATGCCGGATTGCAGTCAAAAGCGCCTATTTTGGAGCTTGACTGTCCACTGTCAAGGTGCGAAGCGCCGATATCGGCATTTCGCACTCGCGGTGCAGGCAAGCTCCAAAACAGGCAGTTTCATATGATATCCTGGTTTGCAGGCAAATATTCCGCTTTTGGGGTCTGATTATCCTTAGAAGGGTGCGAAATGACTATATCCACATTTCGCACTAATTGTATAGTCAGGCTCTAAAATAGAAACCTTTGCAAATCAAAATAATCAGCGTGGAATAATCGGATGTTTATTATTGCACCTGGCGTCTGGGGACATTCTAATATCCCAGATCCTCTCCTATTAGAATGACCTTGATTCTGTTTTTCGCGCAGCTCCTTCTGGTTATTACCAGATTGGAGCAAAGGCACTCGTCTTCAAGGCAGTCGAAGCACAGTCCGGTAGTTGCGCAAGGGGTATCCCTCTTCAAGCGCATGTTGTCATGAGGGGCGGCCTGCTTTCGGACTCGGGCTACAGCGGCTTCTTCATCGGGCATGACTTTGTTCATGCCCGTTATTACGATTACATTTTTAGGGCCGAATATCAGCGCGGCGGCGCGATTGCCGTTGCAGTCCATATTGACCAGCTTCCCGTCCAGGGTAATGGCATTTGCGCCTGTAAAGAAGCAGTCGCACGACAGTGCGAGGCGATCAAGCGCCATCCTGTCTTCTTCGGCGATTGCCGCATCCCTGTCGATTATATTATAGCTTCTGCTTTTCAGCGCCTGCTTCAAACCTATATCCTCAAGCGTCTGAGATTCTCCCCAAGCAACCGTGCTTCCCAAAGCGGCAAAACTCAGGGCTTTTGCCAGCGCTTCCTCTGCGGTCTCGCAGTAAAAGCCTCTCATGTTTCGAATCTCAAGAGACTGAATGACAGCCTTTGCTGACAAGGAATAAAAGGTTTGAATCGGCGGCATAAAATCAGCTCCTACATTTTATTGGTTTTTAAATCATCATATAAACGTGTTGATATCAGCGATGTGCTGAGGCTGTAAAGGTTGGATTGGAATTATAAGGGTAGTTCAACACCGGAACAACTCGCTCCTGTGGCGAGCATGGTGCGGTATGCCCCAAAGTCCGTTGACTTTCAAGCACCAAAAAGAAAAAAGCTTCATTTGATTTTATCATCCTCTATAGGCAGCGTTTGAACGCTAGTGAAATAATGTGATTATGCGGCGTTAGACGCATAATCACATCCAATCAGATTATAAGCAAATTATTTTCCGCGCTCTCGCCTGAATGAGGCAGACTCGCCATTCTGTCCGGATTCGCCTTCCAGGGCGGATGCGTTATTGAGTTTGAGCATGAAAGTGAAAGTGGTCTCTCTGTTCTCATTGCAGGATACCATTATCTTTCCTCCAAGCTGATCGATTTTCTGCTTGGCGATGCTAAGCCCCAGCCCGTATCCTCCGCTTTGCCTTGCCCGTGACGCATCAGAGCGGTAGAAGCGATCGAATACGTTGGGCAGATCTTTCGGAGAGATGGCTTCCCCTGTATTTGTTACAGAGCATACAACATGCCTCTTTGCGCTTTTAGCGCAGATTCTAATCTGGCTGCAAGGCCTGGCGTATTTTATAGCGTTTTCAAGAAGAATCGTGAATACTCTGGCTACAGCCTCGCTGTCAGAGCTAATAATTATTCCGGGTTCGATTCTGGCGGAAATTTCCAATAGCTTTTCATCTGCAGAAGCTTTCAAAGCATTTAAAACTTTCGCTAGACGCGCGCTTATATTAAACTGCGCAATATTTAGCCTGGGGGATCCAACTTCAAATGAAGCAAGATCGAGCATTTCCATTATAAGCCCATACATGCGATCCATGCCCGCCTTCATGTACTCGAGCCATTGCTGTTGCTCGCTTACCGTTTCGTCAGGGTTTAATAATATCATGTCGTAATTGGCTTGTATGACGGCGAGGGGAGTCTTCAGCTCATGGGATGCATCCGCTATGAACTGCTGCTGCCTTTGCCATGCCAGAGCCACAGGCCTGACTATTTTCTCAGCGAAGAAGCGCTTGATGAAAAATAAGGGGCCTATAAGGATGAAAACCCCTGCGCCTAATATCAGGCGCAGCCTTTGAAGAATCGCCAAGCTTTCGGTTGCGTCCAAGAAAGTTATTTCTCTGGAAATTGAGCCGTCGGTTGCAAAAACTGTGTTTATGTACCGCCATGTTTTCTTGTTCAGTCTTATCTCTCCGCTTACGGATGGGCTTTCCATCACTTCGCGGTAAGCTGCGCGGTAGGTTTCCTCGGGAAGATCGCTGGCAGAGAATGTCTTAAGATACTTGCCGCCTCTGTCAATCATGATGGTGAATGACATCACGCCGTCGGAATCAAGAGGTTTTTCGGCTTCTTTAAGCGATTGGGAGCTGGCGGCAATCAAGCCGCGCTCATGAATTTTATTCAAGGCGGAGAGCTCCTGCAGCTTTTCAAAGTTTTTTTCTCTCAGGATGCCTCCTGTCAAAATGTATATGACAATGAAGGAGGCAATGATAAGCGCTGATGTAAATAGCATGCTAAATAGAATAATCCTGTTTCTAAGTTTTGTAAACATCAGCTTAAAACCTCGTTGTCTTCCAGTACGTAACCGGCGCCGCGAATAGTTTTTATTGACGCAGTCGATTTGATTCTCCTCATTTTTTTGCGGAGGAGAGATATCTGCGTCTCTACAGCGGCTGGTTCGGTTTCAGAATCATATCCCCAGATTTTCTCAATCATTTGATCTTTAGAAATGACCATATTCTTGCGTCTCATAAGCATTTCTAGAAGCTGCTCCTCCTTGAGCGAAAGCTTTATGCTCAGGGATTGGCAGCTTAGCGTCAGTGTATGGGGATTCAAGCTGACGCCGCTTATTTGGATGATGCCATCCGGAAGAATCACGGATTTTCTTCGCGCCAAGGCGCGGAGCCGGGCTAAGAGCTCGTCAGCTTGAAAAGGCTTAGTCAGGTAATCATCCGCTCCGTTGTCCAGGCCCGCGACTTTGTCATTCAAGCGCATCTTAGCTGTAAGAAGTATGACGGGAGCGTTTATGCCTTCGCTTCGGATCGCTTTCAAAATGCTCAGGCCGTCAAGGCGCGGGAGCATTATATCAAGGATTATGATGTCGTAAGTGTCTGTCAAGGCGCAGTCCAAACCGTTCTCCCCGTCGCAAGCCACATCAACAGAGTAGTTGTTGCGCCGGAGCATTTGGGCTGTCGGCTCAGCCAAAAATTTTTCGTCCTCAATCATTAGGATTTTCATATGACTCCTCCCGAAACATGCTTGCTTGAGGCATAAGGGCACGCCTTCGCGACGCAAAGGAAATCCCGCATGAAGCGGATCGTCTCTGGCTGTCCGAATTATTCCAAGCTGCATCTATTCTATTTTTCAGGATTTGATTATATGTCTCCAAATGAATTCCTAAGATTGAAGCCGGAAGCTTGCTTGATGAACTTAGTCCGCTTTAAGCAGCCGTCAGGGCAATGCTCCCGGCTGCTTGAGCGAGTATGCAGTATATGTAATCAGGCTCCGTCTTGCATTTAAATGCAATGCGGCAGGGTCTTTCCGGCGCCTTGGCCTGTTGGGGCCGCCGGAAAGAATGACAGCGGGCCGCAAAGGGGGCGCTTCCTGCCTGCGCGGCCCTGCCTCCGTCCGCTTTCTTCAGGGGCAAGGCCGGCATGGCTTTTAAGCGAGGCGTAGAGCTCGCGTCGGTTAATAATGTTTTATGACTTTTAAGCCTGCAAAGCTAGGGCTTTGTGAAAATGGACTTTTTTTTCTCAGGCTCATTGAGCATGCTGACGTCATGGCTCCTATGCTGTTGTTTCTTCAAGCGTCTTCCTCAGTTTGCAACTTTAACGCAATTCGCGCTTTAATTCAGACGCGCGGTATCTGATGCCGAATCGTTCCAGCACTTCAGCTTCTGCATTTCACCTAGTGTTTTCTCCTTGACATTCACCGGAACCTTCAAGTTTGCCAGCCAATTGGCTATATGCGCGATATGCTTCGCATTATGGTAAATCAAATGCAAAATGCTCTCCGCGCTGGACTAATCATGTACAAGCCCCATGGAGCAGGCTTTGAAATCTCCCATTGAAGCGGTTGACGACTCCATTCTCAGGGGTTTTAGCAAAGCCTGCCCATGAAGCTGCTTGACGATGAAAATGCCTTGCCCGCCATCTCTAGAAAAAGGGGGATCCTTTGATTGCAGGAAGCAAGCGGCATCACCGTTTTCATCTTTAGAAAATTCCTCAGAGCCTTTATCCGCATGCGTCTTTATTGAGGCTGTATTCGAGCAGTTTTGCATCCGCGCGGCATAGTTCTTGAAGAGCGTATGGCAATAAGGGCTTTTTGTATATTTTGATAAACCGTATAATAGGACGCGCCTGGGTTGCCAATTCCTATCCAGCGAGAAGGGATTGTGCCGGATGTTTATTACGCGCCGCTAACGCATGAACTAGAAGCGATTCAGCTGTTGGGAAGATGCTCGCCTCAAAGCCCAGCAGCATTTTTGTCTTTAGGGAAAGGGAAGTATCAAAGCGCTGCGGCGTTTTGTCCCGGTTCCGGATTGAATCAAGAGGAATCCCGTAATTTCCTCTTAATTCGCTCTGGATTCATGTGCTTCTTTTCTGCAATCCAAGCGATTCCAAAGCTGCCTTAAGCCATATGCCCCCTCAATTGATCATTTGCTTCGTCCACCATCTCTTCAGTGAAATATTGTTTTCAGTAAGTGGCCGCCTTACAGATAGAAGTATAATCTAAAAACCTTTAGCGAAACTTTAGCTTTAAAAAAATTTTTTATTCCTAATAGGACTTCAAAAACTTAAGATGCAAGTCATTTTCTATGGGCTTGCCTCCTGACTATCCACTGCTTCATAGAGCCTCAAAAGAATAAAGGCGCTTTGATCTGCGCATTCGACAATTCGTAGCGAAAGCTTGCTAAGGACCCCGCCGTCGCCTGCCGCATTTGATACGGCAAACTCCCGCAAAACGTGGAAATCATTGTTCTCGATACGCTCCCAGTCAATATATCGCAAATTGAAACTTAGCAACGTTACGCTCCGTTTCTTCTCTGAATCGCTCAATATGAGTGAGGAAGTCGCGCCGCTCATCGCTATCGTCTTTTGGCGGGGCGTTGCCGATTATGCCGTTATCACTACTTAGTGATAACGGTATTAAGCCCGAACATTTTGTTATCCCGAAATATGGGGAATTAGGTAGTGTAAACATTGTAAATCCTGCCTTTCTTTGAATTGTTTTTCGGGATAACTGTTTTAGTGAAGTCCGTACAATTTAGGGACTAATTCATCTTCGTTATCCCATATTTGAGTTGCTGCGGTAACATCGGATTCTGGCATCGCCTTTTGAATTGCGGCGCGTTTCATTTCGCTGTCTGCGTAAGCATAGACTTTATGACAAGCTTGTCATAACATCTATTATGGAAAGTAAACTATTATGGAAAGAAAGTCGGCAGATTCTCGTGCATAGGCGTTAACCCGCCGGTTTTTCTTTCCATAACAAACAGGCTAATGCCGCTTCAATCCGGCAAGCC
>JAISZB010000007.1 GCA_031269465.1 Clostridiales bacterium
TTAGTACGAAAATACATTTTATGGACATTTGTACATGCCTCAAACACACAAATGGCTTAATATTTTCATCCTTAGTGGTGAAGCGAAGCTTCATAGGGGTTTATATGAAAAGCAGTATAACTGTTGCGCCAGGTTCCACAACCACAGCGGCATTAAATAAAAATCCTTGGAAATGCTTGTTTCAAGCACTCCCAAGGATTTACCTGTTGTGTTGAAAGGATTATGGGTTTTTGCGACTCAAGATGAGGTCAGGCGAAATGTCGCATAATGTTCCGGATGTTTACGATGTTTTGGCGGCCCGAGTAAAGGCTTTGCGAGCAAAGATCAGGGCGGCAAAATGTGGAGGAGGTTTTGCGTGGGAATTGAGCGTAGCGTAATGACCTATACTGATTTGCATTGGAAAGTTCCTATTTTGAGGTTGGATTATACAATTAGTGCGAAATGTGGATATAGTCATTTCGCACCCTTCAGTGGATAATCCAACCTCAAATCGATACATTTGATTGCAAATCTGCATGGCAAAGCCGTAGCCCGAGCTGCCAAAGGAGACGAATCGCAAACAGTCCTGTTAGGCGCAGTGCTATTTATTGCCATACAATATATTCCTTAGCCCTTTGCTTTTTTGGGGCTTCATACTCGGCGTACAGCTTTTCGTAGCGCTCTTTGTGTCAGCGATTGCTCTTGCAATGATATGGCAGTCGCAGCCCGGCCTTTTTCGGCTTTTCGCCCGCGCCGTGGAGCCCGTCTGTTCATTGCGCCGGCTTTAGCGTTCAGACCCGCAGTGTCAGTGATGTTGTTTTCCGTGAGAAAGTTCAGCACCCGCGCCGCGATTTCATATTGTCGATTCTGTGGCGGTTCGGGTTTTCCGCCCTGCGCTGCAAAATCCCGGAAAGAACTTAGGAGAGCGTCGACGGCGAGGTGTTTTCCAATTCGGTTTTCTGCCATTCTTTGATGCGGTTTAACCTCGCCCGAAGCTGATGGATTTGCGAGTTTATGACGGAGATTTCTCGGTTGATGTCCCCGCGATCCGCACCAATGCCCTGCACTACATCTGCGCGGCGGCGACGCACAAATGAATGGCGGGGATTCGCTCAATCCCTTGACGATCGTAGAGGCGGCGGTCGATTCGCTCATTGCTCCCTTCCCGTTCCAATTCGGCGTTCACTGCGCTCGCCCAAGCTGTCCGACACAGTTCTGCATTGCCCCGGTCGTTCCAGACGGTGGCGTAGACGGTTTTTTTGTTTACATTGCGGATTTTTGCGCCTCACCTTCCGTCTTTTTCAAGCGGGCGTACACGTCTAGGGCTTCGGCTGGACTGCATCAGAACGCTTGCATTTGGGGCGATTGATTTTGAAAGCGGCGCAATCCAGTGTGGATCTAGAAAACTTTGGAGCAGATGGAATTGACGATGGCGCTGGAATTAAAAACGGCGTTGCTTGATTATATAAACAATGTCAGCCATGATGCAGGCAAAGACTCGGCTGACGTGATTTTCCGGGCAATCTGCCCGCCGCGCGCGATAATTAAATGACGTCGCAATCGCTGCTGCCGCCGGGCTGTATTTAAGGCGAGTATAGAACTCGCTCGGGGCGATGCTATGATCCGCAGGCGTTTCGGGCGTCGTCGGAGAGTAAGTTCCGCGATCCGCTTCTCTTTCTTGGCGATTTGCTTCTTGCGGCTTACCGATGGCTATATAGCCGCCGCCCGCAGTCCGCGCAGTAGGGCACTCCTGTTAATGGGTTCGCTTCTCCAAGGGTGTCCGTGCGCCGCTTCACCGTCCTGCAACTATGCGCCGCGTCCCAAATTTCCTGCTCCGCGACGGCCTCGCTGCAGATTGCGCAAAGGAGGAAAACCCAAAATGACCGACGCAAGAAAAACAGCGTTACTGCTATTTCGCGCTCGCTGTATAATCAAGCTCCAAAAAAGGCAGTTTAGTACGAAAACATTTTATGGACATTTGTCCATGCTTCAGACACACAATGGACTTAGTATTTTCACTCTTTGCGGTGAAGCGCAGCGTCATAGATGTTTACTCCTAATGTGCATTTTTCGATCTAGTAGAAATATTTTCAACAGTCTATGCTTTTCAAGTATATTGACCTGAATTGCAACTAAAATTCAGACTTTGCTGCTTGGATTGTTATACGCTTTTCACAATTAATTTAAAGTCTAATTTCAAAAGTCACGTTTACATTGTTAGATATTTTGTGATTTTTCAAAATGCACATTAGGAGATGTTTATATGAAAAGCAGTATAGCTATAGCACGCCAGGAGAAGCAGTTGAGCAAATACGCGTGTTCACACGGTCATGCGGAAACGGTATGTTTCCGCGACAGCGCATTTTCGGGAAACACTCTCGACCGCGTCGCGCTTTACGCCGGAAAGCCGTGAATTGCTTTAAGCCATTTTTTTAAGCGCTCATTTAGAGATGCAACTTCAATCATCAATGGAATATGGATAGCAACCGCATTTTCGCATGAAAAGCGGCAGCAGCAGGCCAATTGACATGCCCTGCAGCTGCCGCCTTTTCATCTTGTTTTAAAAGCAAATGGTTGCTCAATTAATCCGACGGCTGAACATTTCGCCGTCAATCAGCTATCCATTCAATTCTATCGCCAAGCGCGCCATCGCTGAGAATTTCCTGATAGCCGTTGGAGTAGACTATGTAAAGGCTGTCGTTTCCATATACTATGTTTCTGGCTACATACCAAGCATCGGGAGGAATGATTACTATTGGAGCTTCAACAGAGCGTGCAGGGGCTCCACCCGCGGATGGCTTGATTATTTTTAGAATGAATGAGTCCATAATAGGAACAGTCGGATCCACATTTACAAAAAGCGAGTTCGCCTCTTGAACGAATCTGTAGCCGGTACGACTTGCGGGTGAAAAATCCAGATCCTCGACAACCGAGCTTCTGACAGAAGCGGATAAGGATGAGCCTTGCCTCACATACGCTTTGCCTTCAATCAGCTGCGCGTTCAAAGCAACAGTCCAATCCCCGTCTGAAATCGCTGAGGGATAGATTGCCGGCGCAGAGGAAATCGTCTGCATAAGAGCCAGGGCATTAGGCGTGCACTCTCCGTTTTCAGCATCTGCAAAGCGCAGATAGTTGTCTTTTTTGCCTTCTTCGTCAACTTCGCCGTCAGGAGTGGCGAACTGAGCTATAACGTTAACGCCATAATAATAATCCGCTTCCGGTGTATATTTCAGAGTGACCGAATCAAGAAGCAAGCCTGTAGCCTCTCCGGGTTGAAGCATTCCAGCCCAGTAAGCCCATCCATCTGTGTCCACTACCCAGTAATTGCCTGGTTGCTGGTTTAAAATCCACTCTCCCATAGTAATTATAGATGCGTCAGGCGTCAGCTTTGAGTGAACGCCAACGGCATTCGTGTCGGTAGGACCCAAGTCCTCCAGGCTGTCGCCGTCCACGTACCCGTCAACTTCATCCGCAGGAGCGGGGAAGTAGTACTTCTGGCCTCCCATTTTCCAATCCCAGTACTTATTGAAAGGCTGGCCGCTTAATTCGGGGTGGTAATTATCCAGCAAATGAGGCTTCCATGTTTCAAGATCATTGAGATCGCCCCCGGAAATGAGAGGCACAGACTTATTTGACGGGTTCGGCGCCCCGGCAGAGTCCGCCTTAAGCCCGGCGCCGTCTCCCAACTCCATGTACTCGTCAAGCCTTATGCGGACTATTATCGGAACCTTTCCTACATTTTCAGCGTAAACATCCTTGTTGGGATTGCAGAAGTCGTCATGAAGCACGCCTTTGGGTTCAGAGCCAGCTCCTTGCCATGAATTGACGATGTTTGCATTGAAATTCGTCCATGCAAAGGTTCCTGTAATTATCAGTGCCGCCAGCACTACTGCTGTTGTCGCCACTACAAACCTTCTGTCTTTGATAAGCATTTTTACCATCTCCTTCACGCTTCTAAAATGATTCATCCGGCTAGGTCCGCCTCTTTGCATATAAGCGCTGCATATCCCGCAGATCCATCCTTCTATTAAGGCAAGGTTAGCGAAATTCAGGCTTGCATGCGGAAAATTGACTTTGCAGTTTTCTTATTTGAGAGGCGCTTTTTTTCAGTCCTATGCAAAGTTTCATATTGAAGCTAAAAGACCAGGCGGCGCGCCTTGCGCTGTTTTACGACATCATCCAGTTGCATTTCATGAAAATTGTAGCATTTTAGGGCTATTTTGTCAAGCTAAAGAATATCAATATTAATTCAGGATATTTTGCCCGAATTTGCTGGCGGCGAAGCAGAATGGCCTGTAGGGATACGAAACGGCAGATATGCTGATTTTCAGAGATATGCTCCTAGATTATTGGGCTTGAGCATACAGCGAGTGAGAGATGCCGATATCAATCGCACCACACAATGGATAATCAAGCTCCAAAAAGGAACAACTGATGAAAATCGGCATAATAGACGAATTTGCCTCAAATCATCATAAATCCGCTTGGCGGGCTTAGCTATCCTCCCTGGCCTTCCCTCAAGCTTTTTCTTCATCATTTGCCCCTTGACTTGCTTTCGCCGGTAAAGCTTGTTTTTCATTCAAAAATCGTATATCATGTAATCATACCCCGATCATTAGCGAACGAAGAAAAAACATCTGTCAACTGCTCTAAAACCCGTTGCAGGCAGCGCATCCGAAAGATTAGCAGGATAAGCTGATTTGCTATGGAGGTTCTGGGTACGTGCAGCTGCAAATCAGCATATCATAAATTGTCAATCACCCCATAGCTAAAGCTAGGGGCTTGGCAATAAGTCCTGATCGGCTAGCCTAAGCTTCCATCGAGAAGCTGCGCTGTCCAAGAATATATATAGGTACTCCGGAGCGTTTGCTCCAGCTCCGGATTCTACGGCTTATGGCTGAACATTCCTTAGGGGAAGGGACGGTGCTATAAGCATACAAAACCTTGGA
>JAISZB010000052.1 GCA_031269465.1 Clostridiales bacterium
GCTTTTCATATAAACCCCTATGAAGCTTCGCTTCACCACTAAGGATGAAAATATTAAGCCATTTGTGTGTTTGAGGCATGTACAAATGTCCATAAAATGTATTTTCGTACTAAATTACCTTTTTTGGAGCTTGATTATACAGGATTCAATGGATAATCAAGCTCCAAAAAAGGAACATTTGATGAAAAGCGGTATATCAGCCTATATTGACCTATTCCCCTTCGCTGACTTACAATCACGCTTATCTGCGGATTGAGGCTGTGGGGAATGGCGCTGGTGGAAGCGGTTCATTTTCGGTTAGTTTTTGAAGGTAAAATCTACACCCTCCTGCGATCAATCGAATAGCTCAAAAAAGGATATCGCTCAATCCGACAGCCTTTTTGAATTCAGTATGGACGGGCGCTAGAGTTTGGTTATTAAGGCGCGCTTTGCGCAACAGCTATACTGCTTTTTATATAAACCCCTATGACGCTACGCTTCACCGCCAAGAGTGAAAATATAAAGTCAATTATGCGTATGAGGCATGTATAAATGTCCATGAAATGTATTTTCGTACTAAACTGCCTTTTTTTGAGCTTGATTATACAGCGAGTGCAAAATGCCGATATGGGCATTTCGCACTCGCTGTATAACCAAGCTCAAAAAAAGGAACATTTGATGGAAAGCGGTATATACTGCCTTGCATTGGATAGTTCCGATTTTTATGTCGGATTATACAATTAGTGCGAAAAGTGGATATAGTCATTTCGCACCCTTCAGTGGACTCTCAGGCATCAAAATCGGTACATTTGACCGCAAAACGGTATAGAGTGCGGTTGGCTTCACGCTCGGGCATCCGCATCTGCTGTGTTTATTCAGAGCACGCCAAAGGAAGGCTGGGTTGACGCCTATCGCTGTTGCTTGAGAGCGCCGCAATGGGCATTCCAGCGACCATCAAGCCTCCTCGTTTAAATATTCGCGTATAGTCTTTAACGGCATGTCAAGCATGTCAGAGATCTCATCGGGGGTAAAGCCTTTGCCCTTCATCTTACCCGCAGTTTTTTTGCGTTCGGCCTCCAGCTTCCTGCGGGCTTCCTCCCTCTCGGCTTCCAGCTCTTCCTTTGACACAAATCCGAATTCATTCAAAACTTCAAGCAAAGCGCTTGAATCCATATTCAGCATCTCCTTCACAACTTCAGGGTTGGCCTGCAGCAGCACATTGAAGTAAGCTCCAACGGGGAGAGTTTATTCAGAGCGCGCCGAAGGAAGGCTGGGTTTACGTCAATTTCTGCAGTTTGGGAGCGCCGCAAATGGCATTCCAGCGACCATCAAGCCTCCTCATTTAAATATTCGCGTATTGTCTCCAACGGCATGTCAAGCATGTCAGAGATCTCATCGGGGGTAAAGCCTTTACTCTTCATCTTACCCACAGTTTTTTTACGTTCAGCCTCCAGCTTCATGAGGGCGTCTTTCTTCTCGGCCTCCAGCTTCATGAGGGCGTCTTCCTTCTCGGCCTCCAGCTTCATGAGGGCTTCCCTCTCGGCCTCCAGCTTCCTGCGGGCGTCCTCCCTCTCGGCTTCCAGCCTTTCCTTTGACACAAATCCGAATTCATTCAAAACTTCAAGCAAAGCGCTTGAATCCATATTCAGCATCTCCTTCACAACTTCAGGGTTGGCCTGCAGCAGCACATTGAAGTAGGCCCCAACGGGGAAGCCGAGCGTCTTCCTCTCCTCTGCCAGCCTGCGAACCTCATCGGACGTCACGTTCTTGGACAGGCTCTTCAGCCAAAGGTTCTCATGATCGCCGAGGCGCTTGCTTTCGATTATCTGGAACGCGGGCGTGGGATATGCGGTTGACAGCGTGCAGAACCCTTTTCCGTCCTCGTCCGCCTGCATTCCCTTGCTCCTCAAAAGCTTCAAGAGCTCGACCGGCTTTTTCGTGGTGATCACAGTGATCGTCATATCTGAAAAATCAGTCAGAGGGCTGCTCAGATAAGCCAAAGTGCCCGCATATCCCAGGACTTTGTAGAAATCCCTCACTGAAAAGCTGTCCTCGGGGCTCTTGTACTCAATGATGTTGAGCAGCTTGAAGCCCCTTGCGAAATTCTTGCCGATGGCGGCCTCGGGCTTTTTTTTGACCACGAGCGCGTCTATGCGCTCAGGCTCGTCAGTCAAGGGATGCTCAGCCAGTATCTCGACAACGTCCTTATAATCTTTAAGCTCCGCCCTCAACGCGTCATAGAGGCCGGCGTGCCACTGCGTCTTCCATTTCTTGCCATATTCTTGAAATCCCACTTGCCTTCCCCCTAGTTCAGTTTTCGCTCCGCCCTTCATTCCGCCTTGCGCAGAGCTGTGTTTTTGAAGGCTGGAGATCTTTCGCTGTGGAGCAAGTCCAGCACGCTGCATCTGCCTAAAGGGGCGGAGGATTCTCGCTCCAAGCCGCCCATTTGCGCGAGAAGCCCGCGAGCCGTCCACGGCGCGGCCCCGCTTTTTTCTTTTCAGGCTGCCTGCAACACGCGCAAAGCCGCGCTTATTCATAAGCAGTAGCAACAGACAGCCAAAACCCATGATTGCGCCGCAATCAAAAGCCATAGAGAAAGCGCCCGCCACACCATCGTAACAAAGCCCCGATGCCCTTCACCGCAATATGAGAATGCTGACGATTAGTTGCGAGTACAAAGAGGCAGGCTGCTTTCAGGCTGTTTTGGTTAAAACCAGAAATCTCGGCGGATGGGAGCGTCAAGAGTCTTGGGTTCATTTTGCATGCCAATGCATTCGTATCATCTTCATAAAACGCGGCGCCATGGCCATTTCCTTGGCAAGGAAAGCGGAGGGCAAGCCAAGGCTTCGAAGAACCCCTCCATAGCTGGGCAAATCGAATATAGGCATATTAGGTCTGTCATTTCTTCATTTATAGGGTACATCATATTTTCTTGAAATGCAACTTTCGATTTCAAGTCATCATTATTGAGCTTTCTGTAGAAACAGGGCATTTGCCTTTAAATTTGCTGCAAATGGCTGTCTTTTTTTAACTTTGTGGCGAGCAATGCCGAGTTCGCCAGCATAAATGGATATATTTATAGATGCGGGAGCGTCGCAAAATTGTCTCAAGCTTCGTGAATAAGCTTTGTTTGCCCCAGCTTAATGAAATGCAGCGGAAGAGTTCCAAACTGATCTTGAAATATATCATTTTAAGCCAAGTATTTGGATCCGGCAAGCCCTCGCGCTTGCCAGGCGGCTTTGCCGGCTGGGGCGGGGATATGCTCTTCACTTGGGAACTGAGGCCTAAAGTCGGAATGAATCGTTGATTAATACATTTAAATCGCTGATTCATGCACAGTTGATTCGTACATTTAAATAATTGATTTATGCATTATAAATAGTGGGGGCGGAGCCAGCCGATGGAAACTGCAAATTGAGCGCCAGCAGCAGTTGCCATGTGGATGTTATGCAAAGATTCATGGATGCAGAAAAGGTCGGCGTCTGTTGCCGGTGTTCTTGCCTTCCTCCGCTCTCCTCTCTCTTAGGACTTCAGCTTTTTATCGGCGGCTTTCGCCTTTTCAGCCGCATCCCTCTTCTCCGCTGCTCTGGCTTCCTACCCCGTGCGGCGCTTTCCGGCGCGGAAGTTCTATGAAGGAGCGATCCATGCCTATTTTTCCGCTTTCGCCCATTCGCTGTCGAGAGCCAAGCTGGGCTTTTCGTTCTCAGCGAAAACAGAGCCTAAAGAAACGGCCTATTTTGTCGTGAACTGCCAGCTTGACCTCCAACGCAAGGCTACGCTGAAAGCCGGGCATGGATTCCCTTCGCCGCCGCGCACCATGGCGGGATCATGGCTCCCATGCGCTGTGCGGGCCCACCAGGAAGGCGGCGCTGAAAACCGCCGCCCGCTGCCCTCTGGCGGCTTTCTGCTTGCCCAAGACACTTGTCGTCCTACTGATCGTCGATGCATCTCCCGCCCTCGGCCACACCGAGGCTTCCGACTGCGCAGGCATAGCGCCACGTTATCCGGAATCGGCAATTTCGATTGCTTCCGAAGCCGGGGTGCCTGTCGATGATCATCGGTGCTTTGAATCATATTCTAAAAAGGCATACGACGCAAAAACAGGGAAGAAACTGCAAAATTTCTAGGAAGGCTGGCAATAGGCTTTAAGGCTTTTATTTCCAGAAATATTTTTGTTTGCATTCTTTAAGCGTGTATGATATACTGCTTTGAAGCGGAAACGGCGGAGTTTCGCAAGTCGATTCCTCTTATTAAGCGCCACTTGCTTAGATTAATTTTTCTCAAGCTATATTTGAACGTGCCATAAAGCCCCCGCAGCGGGGACAAACCACAAAGCCCCCGCTTGCGAGGGCAAATGCGTTGATGAGGACAGTAGGCATGAAAGCCCATGCGGGGTGAAGCCCCGCTTTGCAGAGAGGATCGCCGCTGGCTGGAAGCGATCCTGGGCTATATGTAGGATATCCCCTTGCGGATGTCTTTTTCTGAAAACCACCTCGGAGCAGGCTCTAATAAAGCCCGTTGATTACGTTATAATCAAGGCTGAGCATATGATTTTATGCGAAGCCGTGAGCGGTCTGGGACTCAGTCCTGACAAATAGGGTGGAACCACGGGATGACTCCCGCCCCTTTTCTAATGTCGATGCGTTGGCCTATTAATAATCCTGAACTCAATCAGGCTTATTATACTGATTTTCATATGCAGCTTCCTATTTTGGAGCTTGATTACACAGCGAGTGCGATGCCGATAACGGCATTTCGCACCGCTATATGGACATTCAAGTTCTAAAATAGGTACATTTGACTGCAAATCAGCATAGCGCCATTCATATCGGCAGGCAAGCGTTTTGCTTGCCATGCCAATGCGATTCAAATCCAACCGATTTTGGAAGCTGAATTATGCAGAGTTTCTTTGGATAATTCAGTCTCTAAAATTTGTAAGTTTGAATGTTCATGGCATAAAGAAAAGGAGCGGGAGTTTTTTTATGAGTCAAAATATCTCAGCCAAGCTACCGGAGGAGTTTTCAGATTTGATGCGAACTCTGCTCAGAGATGAGTTCGCGGCTTACCTAAAAAGCCTGGACAGCCCAAGAGAATTCGGGCTTCGGGTGAATCTCCTGAAATCCAGCGCGTCAGAGGTCAAGAGCCTTTTGCCGTATCTTTCGGATGCCGTACCTTGGTGCAGCGAGGGATTCTATTATGATTCTGCAAACCGCCCCGCCAAAAGCCCGCACTACCGCGCCGGACTCTTCTACCTTCAAGAGCCCAGCGCAATGGCGCCGGCGGCTCTGGCGCAGATATTCCCCGGGCAGAAAGTTCTGGATCTCTGCGCGGCGCCAGGAGGAAAAAGTACGCAAGCGGCGGGATTTCTAAGAGGAGCCGGCCTTCTAGCCGCAAACGATGTAAGCCCCAGCAGGTGCAGGGCTCTGGTAAAGAACCTGGAGCTATGCGGCGCGAGAAACGCCGTTGTTTTAAGCGAAAGCCCCGAAAGGCTCGCGTCAAGGCTGCCGTGCTTCTTCGATCGGATTTTGCTGGACGCCCCATGCTCTGGCGAAGGGATGTTCCGCAAGGATCCTGCCGCGATGAAGGCGTGGAGCGTACACAAGCCCCAGCAGTGCATTGCGGCGCAGAGGGGGATGCTTTTTCAAGCGGCGAAGATGCTTCGCCCTGGCGGCAGGATGGTCTACTCTACATGCACATTTGAGCCAGGAGAGAATGAGGGGGCAATTGAATGGTTTCTAAATGCCTGCCGGGATTTTTCGGTTGCGCCTGTGGATCATGCCATTCTCGGCTTGTCCCCTGCCATGCCTGACTTGGCTTGCGCCAGGCGGGAGCTGGCGGGCGCCGCAAGGATATGGCCGCACAGGCAGCGGGGAGAGGGCCATTTCATATGCGTTCTGGAAAAAAGCGCGTCTTCTGGGGAAGATGCGCCCTTATTGGAAAATACATCTAAGAAGCCCGATTTATCATTGTTTCATGAGTTTTGCGACAGGCATTTGACAAGGCGATTTTCAGGAAATTTCCTGTTGCATGGGCAGTCGCTCTATTTAGCGCCGGAAGGTTTGCCTGGCCTTGACGGACTCAGGCTCGCAAGAAGCGGCTGGTATCTGGGGGATGTCAAGCTCAAGCGCTTCGAGCCTTCTCAAGCATTCGCCATGGGGCTTTCGAGGGAAGACTCTGCCAATTCTTTGGAGTTTTCTTCAGAAAGCGGGGAGCTTCTCAGGTACTTTAAAGGCGAGTCCTTCGAAGTGGATGCAAAGGACGGCTGGGCGCTGGCATGTACAGGAGGGCATCCTATAGGCTGGGGCAAGGTCGCGGACGGACGGATGAAGAATAAATACTTGAAAAGCTGGATAGAAAATTGACGGAGGAAGCAATGGAATTTTTGCCGGCAACAAGGCGAGAGCTTGAAAAAAGAGGCGTCGCAGCCCCGGATTTCGTGCTGGTCACGGGAGACGCGTATGTGGATCACCCGTCTTTCGGCGCGGCGGTAATAGGAAGGCTCCTGCAGTCAAAAGGGTATGAGGTGGCGGTCCTGGCGCAGCCCGACTGGAAGAGCAAAGACTCCTTCCTGGCCTTGGGCTGTCCCAAGCTGGCATTTTTAGTCACAGGCGGAAACATAGACTCTCTGGTCAGCAACTATACTGTTGCCAAGAGGCGAAGGGAGAAAGACGTATATTCTCCGGGAGGCGAACCTGGCCTGCGTCCTGATAGGGCTCTGATTGTCTATGGAAACAAGTTGAGGGAAGCCTGCAAGCAAGTACCCATAGTATTGGGCGGCCTTGAAGCCAGCTTAAGAAGGCTCGCGCACTACGACTACTGGGATGACAAAGTGAGAAGGTCAATTCTGCTTGATTCTGCGGCTGACTTGCTGGTGTACGGCATGGGTGAGCGGCAGATTCTGGAAATTGCTGAAGCCCTTGCGCGGGGAGTGCCGATTGCCGAAATCACATATGTGAGGGGAACTGTTTTCAAAGCCTCCTCATCCTGGGCGGAGGAAGGCTGCAC
This sequence comes from Clostridiales bacterium, assembly GCA_031269465.1. Classification (GTDB taxonomy): domain Bacteria; phylum Bacillota; class Clostridia; order Lachnospirales; family WQUN01; genus JAISWZ01. The sequence continues at coordinate 6,985 of JAISZB010000052.1, forward strand.
TGCGCTTCCAAGTTTCAAGGAAGTCAAAGGCTCCAAAGATGCCTATGCCAAGAGCTTTTTGGTTCAGCAGGCAAATACCGACGCGCGAAGCGCGTCCAAGCTTTCGGAGCTCTACCCTGACGGCGCAGTCGTTCAGAATCCTCCCGCAATGCCGCTTGACACGCGTGAATTCGATGAGGTTTCAAGCCTGCGATACATGAGGGTTGCGCATCCTATGTATGAAAAGGCGGGGGTTCCCGCAGTTGAGGAAGTCAAATTCAGCATCATATCAAGCAGAGGTTGCTTTGGGGGTTGCAGCTTCTGCGCGCTTAGCTTCCATCAAGGCAGAAGCGTGCAGAGCCGAAGCCATGCATCAATTTTGGATGAAGTAGAGATGATAAAGAAAATGCCGGACTTTAAAGGATACATCCATGATGTGGGCGGGCCTACCGCCAACTTCCGGCATCCCTCATGCTCAAAGCAGGCTTCAAATGGCGTATGCCCTGGGAAGCAGTGCCTATTCCCCAAGCCTTGCGGGAACTTGAAGCCGAGCCATGACGACTACAGGAGCCTTTTGAAGAAAATCAGGGAGCGGCCTGGAATAAAGAAAGTCTTTGTAAGATCGGGAATACGCTACGATTACCTGATGCTTGACGTGGGAAGCAAGTTTCTTGAGGATTTGGTGAAGCACCATGTGAGCGGGCAGCTCAAGGTGGCGCCAGAGCATGTATCGCCCAGAGTGCTTGAAAAGATGGGGAAGCCTCCAATTGAGGTTTTTGAAAGATTCGCTTGCAAGTACAAAGATTTAAACGGAAAGTACGGTCTGAAGCAGTACTTGGTTCCATATCTTATGTCGAGCCATCCGGGAAGCGACTTGGATGCCGCCATAGAACTTGCGGAGTACTTGAGGGATCATGGCATAAGGCCTGAGCAGGCGCAGGATTTCTATCCGACTCCAGGCACCCTGTCGACATGCATGTATTACACTGAAATGGATCCAAGGACGGGACGCCGGGTGAATGTACCGAAGAATCCGCATGAAAAAGCCATGCAAAGGGCGCTCATCCAGTACAGGCTTCCGCAAAACTATGAGCTGGTCAAAGAGGCGCTCTGCAAAGCAGGCAGAAGGGATCTTATAGGATTTGACAAGCAGTGCCTCATACCTCCAAGAAAGCTTTCTGGAAAGGGCGTAAAGCACTAATGGGCTTTGCGGCTACAGGCGATATTGAGCGCACTATGCAGATTTGCGGTCAAATTCGCCTGTTGCTGAGCTTGACCGTCCACTGGCGCTGATATTCTTGAATGCATGAATTCAGCGCTTTTGTAATTGCAAACTATACCGATTTTCATCAAATGCTCCTGTTTTGGCGCTTGATTTTCCATTGAGCAGTGCGAAATGCTGATATCAATCGCACCCGCTGTATAATCAAACGCCAAAAAAGGCAGTTTCAATTGAAAATCAGTATATAAGGAGGATCGAGGCTTTATGGAGCAATTGCTGTACCACAGCACAAGGGGCGGAGCTTCAGGATTTTCGGCAAGCGAGGCTATATTTAAAGGCATAGCTCCCGACGGCGGCCTGTTTGTGCCGGATAGCATCCCTAAGATTGACATTGACGCGGCGACGCTTGGCTATCAGGATCTGGCGGTAGAAATCCTGAAGCGCTGGCTTTCTGATTATTCGCTTCAAGAGCTGGCAGACAGCGCGCAAAGGGCTTACAGCGAAAAGTTTGAAACAGAGCTGATAGCTCCTGTGACGGAGCATGCAGGCTATTATTTCCTGGAGCTTTATCATGGAAAGACTTTGGCTTTTAAAGACATGGCGCTATGCCTGCTTCCGCATCTTATGAAGCATGCCGCCAGAAGGCGGGGGCCGCGCAAAAAGACGGCGATACTCACCGCTACAAGCGGAGATACGGGCAAGGCGGCGCTCGAGGCGTTTTCTGGGATTTCCGATATTGACATTGTCGTATTCTTTCCCAATGACGGCGTCTCAGACATGCAGAAGCTTCAGATGCAGACTCAGGAGGGCGAGAACGTTTTTGTCGCGGGAGTAAGGGGGAATTTCGACGACACCCAGACAGAGGTCAAGCGCATATTTTCCGATCCGCCGGAAGGATTCAGCTTATCTTCAGCCAACTCCATAAATATAGGCAGACTTGTTCCGCAGATAGTATACTACTTCTACGCTTATGGGCAGATGGTGGAAAACGGGGCTCTGAATCTTGGGGAAAAGATTAATTTCACAGTTCCCACAGGAAATTTTGGAAACATATTGGCTGGCTGGTATGCAAAGGAGATGGGCCTTCCCGTAAACAAGCTCATATGCGCATCGAATGACAACAAAGTGCTCTACGATTTTTTTTCAACCGGAGTGTATGACAAAAACCGGGAATTTGTGCTTACGGCCTCTCCGTCAATGGATATTCTCATCTCAAGCAATTTGGAGCGCCTGATTTGCCATTTGAGCGGCGAAGCGGAGACGAGGCGGCTAATGGAATCGCTCTTATCTCAGGGAAGATATGCTTTTACCCATGAGGTTTCAGGCTTCGCGGGCGGATTCGCAAGCGGGGAAAGAGCAAAACAGGGTATTGGGGAGATGTTTGGCAACGGTTATCTGATTGATCCCCATACAGCTGTGGCATATGAAGTCTATAAAAGCTATCGCGAGTCAAACGGCGATGAAACTCCAAATGTCATCCTCTCCACTGCAAACCCGTTCAAGTTTCCTGAGAGCGTACTGGAAGCCATAGACCCCTCTCTTAAGGGCAAAGGCGCCATGGAGTCGGCTCAGGCGCTCAGCTTGATGTCAGGGCTTGAAATCCCCAGGCAGCTGAGGGAGCTTGAGAGGAAGGAGAAGCGGCATGAAACAGTATGCGACAGGCTGGATATGAAAAAGGTTGCAGCAGAGTTTTTAAACCGAAGAAATGAGTTCTAAGCTTAGTTTCCAGAGTATGTATATTTTAGGGGTTGAAAGCTGAGTTCTTTCTCCCCTAAAATACTGAAGCTTTAAAGCCTTAAGGCGAAACTCAGCCCTTTAAGCTTTGGTTGCCCCTATGCCGCCGCCGGGCGCTGTTTCGAAGTATTCCACCCAGCTGAGATCAATGCCTGCAAATGCCCATCCAAAACGGGTCCAGCGGTATCCCGACATGGAGTTTTTGCCGATGTAGACAGGATAAAACCAGAAGCTGACCCCGTTTTTAAGCCACAGGTACGTGAAGTGAAACAACGTTCCGCGTATGGCGCCGGAATCGATTTTATACAGCGCCACAGGGCTTCTCTCAGGTATGCGGGAAGGCGGGGGTGAGCTTGGCTTTCCCTGGGGAGAGCTTTCCGGAAAGTTCCCTTGGCCGCCGCCTTGGCTGCCGCCGCCGGGCCTGCTGCCGCCTTGGCTGCCGCCGCTGGGCCTGCTGCCGCCTTGGCTGCCGCCGCCAGGCCTGCCGCCGCCGGGCCTGCCGCCGCCCTGGTAGCTCCCGCCCTGGCTTCCGCTTCCAGAGCTTCCTGGAACCAGGTCATTTATGCTTCTGCCGGGGTTTTGGCCTGCCGCCCCGGAGCGGATGCTTCTAAATGCCGGTTGGCTTGCGTTGATGTCGGCGTCGCTTTTCAGCTTCTCAACATCATTTTCATTAAGATTTTCGTAGCCGTTGAAAGGATACATGAGCTTCAACTCCTCTTTTTATTCCGCAAGTGGCGCGCCTGCGCCCTCAGAAGGGCGGATGCAGCTTTACGGCTTATACATTTTATGCGCTAGGGATTGAAACGGGGACGAAATATTTGGGGCTTTGGGGGATTTGGGATGGATGAATTAAAAAAACAGGCAAATGCAAGCGCCTTTGAGGAAGTCGGGGACTGCCGCCAGCATGGAAGCGGCGCAGCTGATGCTTGCGCAGAGCCTAGCAAAAAGCTTAGCGAGTCCGAACGGAGGATGGACAGCGAGCCAATGCGCTCCCTCGTCATCAAGTATTCGATTCCTACGATAATAGGGATGCTTGTAAATTCGCTCTATGGAATCGTGGATCGCTTCTGGGTCGGACAGATACCTGAAGTAGGCTCTGCGTCCTTGGCTGGAGTAGGCTTGAGCCTTCCGATAACGAATATCATAATGGCGCTGTCGATGCTTGTGGGCATAGGCGCAGCTGCAAATATTTCCTTGCAGCTTGGCAGACAGGACAGAGCCGGGGCTCAGGCTACAGCTGCAAACGGCTTGACGCTCATAGTTATCCTCTCCCTTGCCTTTGCGGCTCTTGGAACGGCGTTTTCAAGGCAGCTTTTGTCTTTGGCGGGAGCCACTCCGGATCTCATGCCTTATGCGCTGCCTTACTCAAGGGTGGTGATCGCTGGAAGCATATTCAACATGACATCCTTTGCCATGAACCATCCAATTCGAGCCGCAGGGGATCCCAGGCGCTTTGCCATGACTCAGATGGCTGGGGGATTTGCAAATATGATTTTGGATCCCATCTTCATCTTCATCTTTCATATGGGGGCGGTTGGCGCGGCCGTCGCCACCATCATATCCCAGGCGGCGGCGGCATGCCTGATTTTCTCCTACTACTTCAAATCGGACTCGCCGCTTAAGCTTTCGCTTTCAAACATGATTCTGAGGAGAAAGACAGTAGCCGCCATTTTTTCGATTGGAGCGTCGCCGTTTTTTATGCAGTTGGGCAACAGCCTGACTGTAGTTGTGGCGAACCACAGCCTTGCCAAGTACGGGCTTCGAGACTTGGGAAGGGAGGGAGACGTAATCGCTATTGGGGCGATGACTATAATTTCCAGCGTCAACATGCTTTTTTGCATGCCTGTTTTCGGCGTAAATCAAGGCTCTCAGCCTATAATAGGATTCAATTACGGAAGGCGGAGCGCATCCAGGGTCAAGGATGCGTTCAAGTGGGCGGTCATTTGCGCTTGCGCCATAACGACAGCCGGCTTCATCGCGGTGGAGGCTGGGGCTGAGATTCTGGTCAAGGCTTTCAACAGGGATCCATCACTTGTAAAAACCGGATCCCAAGGCATGCGGATATTTCTTTGCACGCTTCCTATTCTGGGTTTCCAAATTCCCAGCACAAACTTTTTTCAAGCTATAGGAAGGGCGAAGATATCGATGCTTTTGAGCGCTCTCAGGCAGCTTTTGCTGCTGATTCCCGCATACATTATACTTCCGCCGATTCTGGGGTTTAAGGGCGTGTGGATGGCGGGCCCGACTTCCGATCTCATCGCGACTGCAGTTTCCGCTTTCTTTATAGCTCGTGAATTCAAAAGGATTGACGGGCGGCTTGAATCCGGCTGAAGGATTTTAAAGATTTGACATTCATAATGATTTGCTTATGAAAGTTCCTATTTTGGAGCTTGATTATACAGCGAGCGTGATTGATATCGTCATTTTTCATCTTGAAAGCGCTGAATTCATGCATTTAGCTCCAGTGGACAGTCAAGCTCTAAAATAGTTGAATTTTACGCAAATAGGTGTATTTGAGGAGGAATAAGCTTTGCTGAAGATAACTTTAAAAGGAGACGCCGTTAAGGAGGCGGAAAAGGGCTTGACCCTTTTTGAGCTGGCTAAATCTATAAGCCGAAGCCTTGCGGCAAATGCTTGTTGCGGCCTTGTGGGAGAAACCGCGCAGGATTTACGCTATGAGCTTCAAGAGGACGCAAGGGTTGAGATTTTGACATTTGACTCGCCGCAAGGGCGTCGAGCTCTGAGGCATACAGCGTCCCATATTTTGGCTCAAGCCGTGAAAAGGCTGTTTCCCGAGGTGAAGCTTGCAATCGGGCCGGCGACCGAAGACGGCTTCTACTATGACTTCGATAAAGGCGACGCTTTTACGAAAGAGCAGATTGAAGAAATAGAAGCTGAGATGAAGAAAATAGTAAAAGAGGATATTCCCATAGAGCGCTTCACTTTATCTAGGGATGAAGCCCTTGATTGGGCGGAAAAGGCTGGCGAGCCGTACAAGGCGCAACTCATTGAGGGACTTGAGGAAGGCGCCGTCATCAGCTTCTACAGACAGGGAGATTTTACGGATCTTTGCGCGGGGCCGCATCTGATGTCTACAAAAGCGGTTGGGGCGGTCAAGCTCACTTCCGAAGGCGGATCGTCCGGCGCTTATTGGCGCGGGGATGAAAAAAACAAAATGCTTAGCAGGGTATACGGGACTGCTTTTCCGAAGCAGGCTGAACTGGATGCGTTTATCAAGGCAAGGGAAGAGGCCAAAAAGCGGGATCACAACAAACTTGGCAGAGAGCTTAAGCTTTTTACTACATCCGAAATAGTTGGGCAAGGGCTGCCGCTTCTCATGCCCAAGGGCGCAAAGGTAGTGCAGCTGTTGCAGCGCTTCGTCGAAGACGAAGAGGAGCGCAGAGGATATCTTCTAACCAAAACCCCGTTTATGGCTAAGAGCGACCTATATGTGACCTCTGGGCATTGGGAGCATTATAAAGACGGCATGTTCATTCTGGGCGACGAGCAGAAGGACAAGGAAGTTTACGCGCTTCGGCCCATGACATGCCCGTTCCAGTTCACAATATACAACGCAGAGCAGCACAGCTACAAGGATCTTCCCATACGCTACGGCGAGACGTCGACTCTTTTCAGGAATGAGGCTTCTGGCGAGATGCACGGCCTCATTCGAGTGCGGCAGTTCACCATATCCGAAGGCCATTTGGTCTGCGCGAAGGAGCAGATAAAAGAAGAGTTCAAAGGCGTCGTCGATTTGATACAATTCATGATGAAAACCTTGGGCATAGATGATGACATCAGCTACCGCTTCTCGAAATGGGATCCCAATGACAAGGCCAAATACATCGGGGATGAGTCTGTCTGGGAAGAGACTCAGAGCCTCATGAAGGAGATAATAGATGAGATTGGCCTTTCAGTGGAGGAAGCGGAGGGCGAGGCGGCATTCTACGGTCCAAAGCTTGATATTCAGTGCAGGAATGTCTTTGGAAAGGAGGATACAATCATCACCGTGCAGATAGACTTCGCCCTGGCCGATCGCTTCAAGATGTTCTATACCGATCGCGACGGAGCCAAGAAAAACCCGATTGTAATCCACCGCACATCCATAGGATGCTATGAACGCACTTTGGCCATGATTGTAGAGAAGTACGCAGGCGCTTTTCCTCTGTGGCTGGCTCCGACGCAGGCAATTGTCTTGTCGATATCCGACAAGTGCAATTCCTACGCGACTGAGGTTGCATCAAGGCTAAAAGCTTCCGGGTTGCGCGCGCAGACTGATATCAGAGCCGAGAAGATAGGATTTAAGATCCGTGAGGCCAGGCTTGAGAAAATACCTTATCTGCTGGTGGTCGGAGAGAAGGAGGCCGAAAGCGGAAGCGTCTCCCTTTGGAGCAGGCATGGCGGAGACGAAGGCGAGGCTAAAGTTGAGGCTTTCATCAAAAGAGCCCTTGAAGAAGTTGCATCAAAGGCTCTTAATATGGCAAAATAGAAGAATGAGAAGCCGCCACCCAAAGGCCGGCGGCTTTGGAGATGCTTTTCCTTTCTCAGCCATTGCTGGCTTATCAATCGGAAGGATCTTCGGATTTTCTAAGCTTGACGTATTTTGCGGCTTTGCGCCTGCGATCTTCATCCATGTCAGCATAATGCTTCTTTGTGGTATTGACGTCGGCATGGCCCAGAACGTCGGCAACCAGGTAGATGTCTCCCGTTTCCTGATAAAGCCTGGTTCCGTAAGTAGAGCGAAGCTTGTGGGGAGATATTTTCTTAACTGGGGCGACAAGGCGGGAGTATTTTTTAACAAGGCATTCAACCGCGCGCACGCCTATTCGGCTTCCTCTCATAGATAGAAAGAGCGCGTCGCTTTCCAAGCCCTCGACTTGGATTTCCCTTCTTTGCGCCAGATAGCGCTTCAAAGCCTCTTCCACTTCGCCTCCGAAGTAAAGAGTGGATTCGTCTCCTCCTTTTCGGGTGACGATGACTCCATTGATGTTGAAGTCTATGTCGCTGATATTTATCCCGACGCACTCAGACACCCTCATGCCAGTGCCAAGCATCAGCGTGATAATGGCTGCGTCCCGCAGCTTTGTATGCTCATGGTAGCGCTTCTGCCTGTCTGTAAGATGCGTTCCGCTTTCCACTTCGTCTAAGAGCCTGGATATCTCGTCCACTTCAAGGCGTATGATGCTTTTTCCGTGGATCTTGGGGAGATCGACAAGATCAGCGGGATTCGACTGAATGAGCTTTCTCTTGTAAAAATAGCTGAACATGCTTCGAACCGCTGAGAGCTTTCTAGCCTTGCCCCTCTCGCCGTTTTGGATTTCAAGAGGCCTTTGGGCGTCGTCCGTCTTGGTGTAGTATGAGAGATATTCCATGTACTCTTCAATCGCATCGGAGGTGACGGCGCTAAGATCCGAAACTGTCATGGAACCGCAAGGCTTGCCTTTAAATTCGGGGCGCTCTTCGCTTAAGAATCTCAGGAAGATTTTGATGTCTCTGGCGTACGCTATCCGCGTGAGCGCGGATGTAGTGTCAGCTATGCCTCGGAAAAAATCGTGCATGAATGCCGGCAGGTCGCCTAGGCGAAGGCGAAGCTTTATTGTGGACTTTATTTTCTGATCTTCATGATAGCTATTTGGCATATTATCTTCCTCCGCTCTTGTCTTTGCCAGGCGGCGAAGCCGCGAATGGTTCAAAGTTGCCGTAAAACCTTAGGCTTTAGATGGGCAAATATACGATGATTACCTTATTTTACGGTTTTCCATTGCCTTAGACGGCATCGAGTGATATAATAACCAGCATGAAATTAAGAATAAGTTCCTGCTCATGGAGGACTCTTAAAAATCATGCTGTTCAATTATACTGATTTGCAGTCAAACGCACCTGTTTGGAGGCTGTCCATAGGGGCGCTGTACAACCAGCTTAAAAACAGGGAATTTCATATGCAAATCAATATATATATTATACAACAATAAAGCAGCGCTTTGAAAGGGGTTTGCATTATGAGCGGTTTTTTAGGCGCCATCAAGGCTCGCGCCAAAGCGGACAAGAAGACGATTGTTCTTCCGGAATCCTATGAACGCAGGACTCTGGACGCGGCTTCCGCAATTCTTCAGGAAGAGATAGCAGATGTCATCCTCATAGGAAATAAAGAGGATATCTGCTCCAAGGCCCCGGATGCGGACCTGTCTAAAGCTCAGTTCATCGAGCCGCGCAGCTGGGGCAGGACGGGGGAGATGATTGACAAATTTACGGAGCTTCGCAAATCCAAAGGCATGACAAGGGCCGAGGCAGAGTCTGTGATCTTAGGAGACGCCCAGTATCTTGCCTGCATGCTGGTAAAGGAGTCAATTGCGGACGGAATGGTTTCAGGGGCTGTCCACGCTACAGCCGACACGCTTCGCCCCGCTTTGCAGATTTTAAAGACCAAGCCAGGGATCAAGCTGGTATCGGCATTTTTCATAATTGTAGTTCCTGATTGCAGCTACGGCGCCAACGGAACCTTCATCTTCGCGGATTCCGGATTGGTTCAAAACCCGACTCCAGAAGAGCTTGCCGCCATAGCAATAAGCTCCGCTGAATCATTCAGGCAGCTTGTCCAGGTTGAGCCGGTTGTTGCCTTGCTTTCCCACTCAACAAAGGGCAGCGCCAAGCACGCGGATGTGAATAAGGTTATAGAGGCGACCGGCATTGCGAAGAGTCTTGCGCCCTCATTGAAGCTTGACGGCGAGTTCCAGCTGGACGCCGCCATAGTTGGCGATGTAGGGAGGTCCAAGGCTCCGGAAAGCCCTGTCGCTGGCCTTGCAAACGTTTTGATATTCCCGGATCTGGACGCTGGGAACATTGGGTACAAGCTGGCTCAGAGGCTTGCGAAGGCTGACGCCTACGGCCCCATTACGCAGGGCATTGCCAAGCCGGTAAACGACTTGTCCAGAGGCTGCTCCGCAGAAGACATAGTAGGGGTTGCCGCAATTACCGCAGTGCAGGCTCAAAAAGCCTGAAGGCCTAAAAAGTTTATGATCATGAGATAAAGGGATGGCGAAGGCGGGATTTGGAGAGAGCTAGTGCAGACAGTCTTAAATGCGCTACAGTCCTATTTGGCTATAATTAAGCATTTTACAGGCTAAAAGCATGTAGCGCAATTAAGAGCGACAGCACTAGGCTTCCATTCATCTTGCCTTTGGCTCCCTTTTGAAGGGAGGAGCGCGTTTTCTTAAGAGCGCGCGGAAATCATATGAAAGTTCTTGTCGTAAACTGCGGCAGCTCGTCGCTTAAATATCAGCTCATTGACATGGAGGATGAAAGCGTTCTGGCCAAAGGCCTATGCGAGCGCATAGGAATTGACGGAAAGCTCAAGCATGAGTCGCCGGGCAAGCCCGACTATGCAGTCGACGCTCCGATGAAAGACCATACGGAAGCTATCAGGCTGGTCGTTGAGGCGCTGCTTGATACGGATCACGGCGTTATAAAATCCATGAGCGAGGTGAACGCCGTCGGACACCGGGTGGTGCACGGCGGGGAGTTCTTCAGCCAGTCGGTGATAATTGACGCCGAGGTGAAAAAGGCTATAGAGGCCTGCTGCGATCTGGCGCCTTTGCACAATCCGCCGAACCTAATAGGCATCAACGCATGCGAAGCCCTTATGAAGGACATGCCTCAGGTGGCTGTATTTGACACCGCATTTCATCAGACTATGCCGCCCAAGGCCTATCTATACTCAATACCGTATGAGCTCTATGAGAAGTACAAAATCCGCAAATACGGATTCCACGGCTCCAGCCACAAATTTGTATCCGACAGAGCCGCTAAAATCCTTGGCAAACCCATTGAAAGCCTTAAGATAATCACATGCCATCTAGGAAACGGAGCAAGCGTCTGCGCGGTTGACAAAGGCAAGTCCGTCGACACGTCCATGGGCTTTACCCCGCTTGAGGGACTGACGATGGGAACAAGATCTGGAAGCCTCGATCCGGCTATAGTCTCTTTTCTTATGGGAAAAGAGGGGCTTAGCGTACAGGATGTCGAAAGCATTTTAAACAAGAAGTCGGGCGTGCTTGGACTCTCCGGAGTCTCCAGCGACTTTAGGGACATAGAGGCGGCAAAGAGCGAAGGAAATGAGCGCGCAGCCATAGCTCTGGACGTCTTCCACTACAGAGTGGCAAAGACCGCAGGAGAGTACGCGGCAGCCATGAATGGAGTGGATGCTGTGGCCTTCACGGCTGGCCTTGGTGAAAACAGCCCCAAGTCAAGGGCTGCGGTATGCTCGTATTTGAAATACATGGGCCTTGAGGTGGACGATGAGAAGAACGCTTGCAGGGGAAAAGAGATTGTCTTTTCCACAGGCGCCTCAAAGGTCAAGGCGATTGTAATACCTACAAACGAAGAGCTTGTGATTGCAAGGGATACAAAGGAGCTCCTGGGCTAGGGAAATAAAAGCTTGCCTGGAAAAGGCATCCGTTTTGCAGTTGCTGACTTGCCTCCGCACGCGCCGATTTTGGGGCAGGATTATCCACTTTCAAGGCGCGAAGCGCCGATATCGGCGTTTCGCGCTTAATCCTTCCTCTAAATTGGAACCTTTGGGTGCAATCAGCACATAAATCATCCATAGACGTTTGAATGATCAGCCTATAAACCCGGACTTCCAGACGGGCGCCTGCATAAAAGAGGAGAAATCAGCAAGCGTCGGAAAGACGGCGAGTCCTAAGCCTGAATTATCTTCGGGAATGCTTTGATTTAACGTTGCAAAAAGCCACGGTGCACCCTTCTCAGAGCGCGCCTTCCAAAGACTCCGCAAATGATTTCTGCGGCTATACCGATTCGCAGTCAAATGCAACGATTTTGGAGCTTGATTATCCATAGAGCAGTGCGAAATGACGAAATCGGCATTTCGCACCCACTGCATAGTCAATCTCCAAAATCGGAGCTTTAGTATGCAAATCAGTATAGTTGCGCTTAACTTGCGATGCCTTTAGATTTAGGCCATGCAGGAAGTTTTTCTCATTCAGCCGCGGTTTTTCATTTTTTCATCATCCTTATTGACATTTGGCGAAGAACTGGTTTATACTTAGGCGTATTTGAAAATCGCCAAAGCGCAGCGAAGCATGGAAAAACAGGTCAAAGGTTATGCTCGTTCGCGATTCTCCCGGATTATCCCCTTAATCAGCATTATGGGCGCCGCAGGAGCAGCTATACTGGTTTTCATATAGAATTGCCTCAAGGAGCATTTGCTGAAAATCTGCATGGTTAAGATGCGCGCCGAAGAAGAGGTTTGATATGTCGCTGATAGACTTAGCCGGTTTGACTCAAGGCAGCCTTATGCCGATTGACTTTGAAGAGAAAGTAGTCATACCTAAGGATTACAACTCTTTGGAAGGATGCGCTTCAGTCGTTTTTTCAGGAGGGCTCTCCAAAGAAAATGGAAAATTTATTTTAAGCGGCAAGGCCTCAGCCTCTTTCAAAGCGGCATGCGATTTTTGCCTCACTGAATTTGACGCCGAGCTTGCATTTCCCATTTGCGAGATTTTCGTTAATGGAGCTGAAGAAAGCCTGCCGCCCGATGATGATGCTTGGCGTTTTTCCGGAAATGCCATTGATTTTAGCGAAGCGCTGAGAACGAACTTTCTTGTGAATTTTCCGCCGTCATTTATCTGCAGGGAAGGTTGCAAGGGGCTTTGCAGCCGCTGCGGCCAAAATCTCAATGAAAAGAGCTGCGATTGTCAAAAAGGCTCTGAAGATTTCCGCTTCGATAATCTGCGTCAATTATTTTCAAATGAGGAGGTGTAGCATATGTCAATTTGCCCTAAAGGCAAAACTTCTAAAGCCAGAAGAGACAAGCGGAAGGCCCAGAGCTGGAAGATCCCGACGCTGAGCCTGGTTCCGTGCTCTAAGTGCGGTATGCTGATGCAGGCGCACAGAGTCTGCAGGTCTTGCGGAACATACAATAAAAAAGAAGTAATAAAAATCGCTGAGTAAATAGAAAGACAGCAAAGTTGCTGTCTTTTTTTCACATTTGCATCCGCAGCCGGAAGCTCTGCCCGAGATTTTCGCTTTATTTGCATATGAACCCCCATGAAGCTTCGCTGCACAGTGAGCGCGAAATGCCGGCATCAATCGCGCCTTGATAGCGCTGAATTCACGCATTTAAGATTCAACTCCAGCGGACAGTCAAGCTGATGCAGGCGCATTTTACTGCGAATCGGGGCATGGGCATCAGCGCCGGCTGACTTGCGCCAAGAAAGGATAAGCGGCTTCCAAGCTCTTTTTTGCTTGGAGCCGCAGGAGAACGCATGAAAGAGCCTGCTTCAATTGCTATCGATGCCATGGGCGGAGACAACGCTCCGGGCGAAATAGTAAAGGGTGCGATTGACGCCCTTAAAGGCAATGATATAAAGATACTGCTTGCTGGAAAAGAGCATGCCATAAGGGAAGAACTGGAGAAATACTCCTATGATGCCGGACGCGTCGCGATCATTGACGCTTCTGAAGTTATAACGAACGACGAGGCTCCCGCGACAGCCATCAGGCAGAAAAAGAACAGTTCGGTTGCGCTAGGCCTTTTGGCTGTAAAAGAAGGCAGAGCTTCGTCATTTGTGTCCGCTGGCCCGACCGGCGCCATCCTGACAGGGGCGACGGTTATAATCGGACGTATAAAAGGCATAGAGAGGCCTGCTTTAGGCGCTCTGCTGCCAAACGCCAAAGGCTTTTCATTTCTTATAGACAGCGGAGCGAACGTTGACTCCAAGCCCTCATACTTGCTCCAGTTCGCAAAAATGGGATCCATATACATGGAAAATGTGGTGGGGATTCAAAATCCCAGAGTCGGACTTTTAAACATCGGCGCGGAGAAAGAGAAGGGAAATGCGCTGGTTAAGGAGGCGTACGAGCTCATTGAAAGAAGCGGCGTCAATTTCATCGGAAACATAGAGGCGAGAGATGTGCCAATGGGCGGGGCTGACGTCGTAGTCGCCGATGGATTCGCTGGAAATGTCGTTTTGAAGCATACGGAAGGCTTGGCCAAGGCTCTTATGATGATGATTAAGAAGGAGCTCATGTCAAGCTTCGCCTCTAAAATTGGAGCGGCGCTTGCAAGCGGCGCATTTAAAAACCTAAGGAAGAGCTTTGATTATACTGAAATCGGCGGAGCGCCGTTTCTCGGCCTCAAGGGCCTTGTTGTGAAGGCGCACGGGGAGTCCAACGCCAGAGCGATTGAAATGGCTGTCAGATCCTGCATATCGTTTTCAGAGAAAGAGCTGGCCCGCAGGATTGAGGAGAGCTTGTCCATAGAAGCGCCCCCCAAGTGATAGCGCAGTGGTGCCAGGCGATTCGTTCAAGCCTTATTTTTCATCCCGCAGGCGGGTCCTCAGCCAATCGCGCGGAATGTAAGATAAAGCTTGAACGGGGCCGACAGCCGGCTTTTTATGACGATCTTCAGCAACCTCCGCATTATTCAATCTGCATATGAACCCCTATGACTCTGCACCTCGCTGCCGATGATGAAATCAGCCGAATATATACCGCTTTTCATCAAATGTTCCTTTTTGGAGCTTGACTGTCCATTGAGTGGTGCGATTGATATCGGCATTTTGCACTCGCTGTATAATCAAGCTCCAAAAAAGGTAATTTAGTACGAAAGCAAGCGCAGGATTTTGTAAAATTAGCCGCTAAGATTTATTATTCCGACAACTTTCATCATTGGTGGTGATGCGTTAGCGTCATAGAGGTTTATATGAAAAGCAGTATAGCAGCGCAACGCATCAGCCGATTATACAGCTTTTCATCAAATGTTCCTTTTTTGGAGCTTGATTATCCATAGAGTGGTGCGAAATGCCGAGATCGGCATTTTGCACTCGCTGTATAATCAAGCTCCAAAAAAGGTAATTTTATATGAAAAGCAGTATAACTTAGCCTATAGACTTAAATTATTGAATTTCATCGCTTTATGGCCGGTTTTATTAAGCTCCCCTCAGTTCCTATTCTAGCTTGGCTGCGCTTGAAAGTGGATAGCAAAATTTGACTTAAGCGCGTTCGGCTGAAAATCAGCGGCAATGCGTTTGTCTTCGCGAAAGCCCGTCCGCCTCGATTGATGCCGTGGATCTTCAAGCGCTTTCTTTCGCGGTAAAAATATTGAACCGTTCTTCGTTTTATGTTATACTTCAGTATGTCCTCAAGAACAGCTTCCTGGGGCTTTGTCGAGCCTCAGGCGATTAAGGAGGGAAAATATATGGAGTTTGAAAAGATTCAGGAAATAATTGCGGACACCATGGGGATAGCCCCTGAGAAGATCACGATGAATACATCGTTCACAGAGGATTTAGGCGCGGATTCTCTTGATGTGTATCAGATCATCCTGGCTTTGGAGCAGACATTCGAGATGGAGTTCCTGAACGAGGATTCCGACAAAATTAGGACTGTAGGAGATGCGGTATCCTACATCCAGAACGCCAGGTAAGTCTTATGTACGAAAGCTTTTTTCAAGAGATTCAATACCAGTTCAAAAATGTGGAGCTTCTTGAGATGGCCTTCACGCACAGCTCATTCGCGCATGAAAAGGAGTTCTGCATCCAGCCCCACAACGAGCGGGTGGAGTTTTTGGGAGACTCTGTGTTGGAACTGGCTATAAGCGAGATTTTATACAAGAAATTTCCCGACTATACAGAAGGCCAGCTGACCAAATTCAGGGCTGGGCTGGTGTGCGAGGCCAGCTTGGCTAAGCTTGCCCGCAAAATCGACATCGAAAGATTTCTGAAGCTGGGCAAGGGCGAGGAGGGCATGGGCGGCAGGCATAGGGACGCCCTTTTGGCAGACGCATTCGAGGCGGTAATCGGAGCCGTATATTTAGACGGCGGCTTGGAAAATGCCGACAATTTCATCTCCCGCCTATTTGAGCCTGAAATAAAATGCCTCATGGATTGCTTTGAATTTACAGACAACAAAACTTATCTTCAAGAGGCTCTGCAGAGATCGAGCAAAGAGCCGATTGTTTACACAATAACAAATGAGACGGGCCCCGATCATGACAAGACATTTACAGCCCAGGTCATACACAAGGGCGCGGTGCTTGGAACAGGCACTGGAAAGAGCAAGAAGGAAGCTGAGCAGAGCGCCGCTCTCGCGGCCATTCAAAAAATGAACTTGTCTCTAAAATGACAATATTTTACCCTACTCCCAGTGGTATATTTTCTTCCCGTATGCGCAAAATATTTTTATATTGCACGATAGGGAGGAAACTGTATGGAAACTTTGAAGGTGTCGTCTTCGTCCGTGCCGAAATCAGTCGCTGGAGCCATTGCTGCCATCTCTCGAAACGAACAGCAGGTTGACTTGGTTGCCATAGGGGCCAGCGCTGTTAATCAGGCCGTTAAAAGCATCGCAATAGCTAGAGGATATGTAGCCCCTAACGGTATTGAGTTAGTATGCATACCATCATTCTCCCAGCTGGAAGTGGATGGGTTGACTAAAACGTCGATTCATTTTCTGGTTGAGCGAAGATAGCGAGAAGACAAATAGAAGCCGCCGCTTCCAGCCGCTTAGCAATATTTAAGGATTAGCGGAGCCGGAGCCGGCGGTTTTTTGCGCTTGCCTTTATGTGCCTTTGCGCAACAGACGTTCATCGGCGTATAAGTCCATCCTCCGGATGGGCTTTTTTGCTTATTTGCACCTCTGGAGGGGCGCATGCTGATTTGCAGCCGTATGCGCTGATTATCCATTTGCAAGGCGCGAAATGCCGATAGCGGCATTTTGCGCCTTAAAAGCGGATAGACAAGATCAAAGATAGGAACTATTATATAAAAATCAGCATAGCATTCAGGAATATCCACGTTGCTGCGCGCATATTTGCGCTGCGTCTTGTCCTTGCAAAAAGCGCGAGTTGTATATATAATATTTGAAGACGCGCCTTAAGGCGCGCTAGATTGGCTCTGGTGAGTAATTTGAAGAAAACGGTGATAATCGGAGGCGGGCCGGCTGGAATGCTGGCCGCCTCTACTGCGGCAGCCAGGGGAGTTAAGGTCGTTCTCGCGGAGAAAAACGGCCGTCTCGGCAAAAAGCTCTATATAACGGGAAAAGGAAGATGCAACCTTACAAATGATTCCGATCCGGAAGTTCACATTCAAAACGCGGCGTCAAACCCAAGCTTCCTATACAGCGCTCTGTATGCCTTTGGAAGCGATAGAACCATGTCCATGTTCGAGGAGATGGGAGTCAAGCTCAAGGTGGAGCGGGGGGGCAGGGTATTTCCCGCTTCCGACAAGTCAAGCGACATAGTAAGCGCAATGGAGCGTCTTGTCAGAAAAAGCGGCGCAGAGGTTCTCCTTGGATTAAAAGCTTTAAGGCTGTTAAGCTCTAGCGGCCGAATATCAGGGGTAAGGACAAGCGCAGGATTAATTAAGGCGGATTCAGTGATAATTGCCGCCGGAGGCATGGCGTACCCTCTTACTGGATCCAACGGGGACGGATACAAACTGGCAAGGCAGGCTGGGCATGAGATGGCCGAGCCATATCCGGCGCTCGCGCCTCTCTGCGTAAAAGAGGCTTGGGTTGGAGATTTAGAAGGCCTCAGCCTGAAGAACGCGGCAATAGCTATTACGAGCGGCGGGCGCAAAGTATACTCTGATTTCGGAGAGATGCTTTTCACGGACAGAGGCGTCTCAGGCCCAATCATTTTAAGCGCCAGCTGCTTCATACACGGCGTTGCCAACCCCAGCCTCGCAATTGATCTCAAGCCGGCTTTGGATGAGCTTGAGCTGGATAAAAGAATAGTAAGGGACTTTTCTTCCTTTTCCAATAGAAACTATTCAAATTCCCTGGAAATGCTGCTTCCCAGAAAGATGATTCCTGTTATAATAGAACTCTCGGGTATAGATCCCTTAAAAAAAGTTCATGAAATAACAGTTAAGGAGCGCAGGCGTCTAGTTCGGCTGCTAAAGGGGCTGGAACTGAATGTAATCGGGACGGGAGGCTTTAACGAGTCCATCATCACAGGCGGAGGAGTTAAAGTTGAAGGCATCAATCCTTCCACAATGGAATCGAAAATTGTCCAAGGGCTATATTTCGCGGGTGAAGTGATAGATGTGAATTCACTTACAGGCGGCTATAATCTGCAAGTCGCCTTTTCAACCGGATATCTCGCGGGTATGAACTGCTAATTTTTAGCATCTAAGCGATTGAAATAAACTTTTTATTGCAGAGCTTACTTCATTTCGTATAATATACTCTTATGTAGCTTTATTGCTTATGCAAAGATGCTAATCTATCCATTATGTCAATAATGTTTATAATGAAAAGACTAATATTATTCTTTTTGAAGGTTGCAGCGATGCTGAAGCTCATTGTATAGCTGCGATTTTGAGGTAGAATTATGCAATGGCTTTCGATGGATAATGCAAATGTCTGCGCGGTAGACCGCTAGTCGTCATGCGGCGTAAAAGCGGACAACCAAGCTTCAAAATAGGAACCTCATATGAAAATCCAATTGACTGCGAGTCGTCTTAAGCTTTAAATCGAATGGCGATATTTTGCCGATTTGCAATCCTATGCGCCTGCTTTGGAGATTGGCTGTCCGCTGGAACTGAATCCTGAATGCGTGAATTCAGCGCTATCAAGGCTCGATTGATATCTGCACCGTTCAATGGACAGTCAAGCTTCAAAAAAGAAACATTGAATGAAAATCGGCATACAAGCAAATGGAAGAAGGGAGGGCTGCCTAAGGGGATTGCTTGATGGGCCGATTCGCCAGGCAAGCGTTTTTAAGGTCTGCCAAATTCAAAATAAACGCTTTGGCTATTGGTCCGCGTAATGCCGATTTGCATTCAGATGTCCCAAAATCGGAACTTTCATATGCAAATCAGCATAATTCCTGACAGGCGGTTTTTTTAAGATGATTAGCGTTCGGGGAGCTACAACTGTTGAAGCAAATGCAAAGCATGAAATCCTTCAATCAACCCGTGAGCTCTTGGAAGAAATGTTGAAGGCCAACGGACTTGAGCCTGGGATGATCTTGTCGGTCTTCTTCACAGCCACAAGAGATCTCGACCAGGCGTACCCGGCGGTGGCGGCCAGAGAAATCGGAATTGTGCAAGCTGGACTCATGTGCTTCCAAGAGATGTATGTGGAAGGGAGCCTGGCAAAATGCATAAGGGCGGATATTTTCGCAGATTGCGAAAAATCCCAGGATCAAGTTGCCCATGTATATTTGCGCCAGGCATCTGGCTTGAGGCCGGATCTTTCGCGCAGATATTTCGCGGTTGCAATCGATGGGCCGTCCGGTGTCGGAAAGAGCACGCTTGCTAGAGAGATTGCCAAAGAGCTGTCGTGCATATATGTTGATACAGGAGCGATGTATAGGGCGTGCGCGCTTCACTGCATCAGGCGGGGAGCGTCAATGTCGGATGAAAAGGAGATTGCGAGGCTCGCGAGCGGCGCACGCATATCGATAAAGTACAAAGGCGGGGAGCAAAGGGTTTTTCTTGGAGACGAAGATGTGACGGATCTCTTAAGAAGCCATGAGGTTTCAGACGGTTCGTCAAAGGTTGCGGCAGTGTCTTCAGTGAGGGAGAAAATGGTGGAAATCCAGAGGGAGATTGGCGCTGGCGCTGATGTGGTTATGGACGGCAGGGATATAGCGACTAAAGTCCTTCCATGGGCTCAGGTGAAAATCTACCTGGATGCGTCCATTTGCGCCAGAGCTTTTCGCAGGGCGGAGGAACTCTCGCAAAAGGGAATTGAGACCTCTATTTCGGAGGTCTCAAGAGTCTTGGAGGAGCGAGACTTCAGGGACAAGAACAGGAAGGATTCTCCTCTTGTAAAAAGCGCCGGCGCTTTTGTTATAGATACAAGTGATATGACGCTTCAAATGGTGAAGGAAAAGGCGCTGAAAATCATAGAGGGGGTAAAGGCTGAAAAAGGCCTTTGAGTAGCCTCTTCTCTGAAAAAGCGTTTCTTAAAAGCATTTTTCAAAAACATTTCTTAAAAACTTTGAAGCAATGATGAAATTTCGATCATAAAGCTGTATAATATAGATCAATTGGAGGTGAGTGCTTGTTTTATCGTTTTGCGAGGTATGTCGCCGCAGTTCTGTACCGCTTGGCTTATCGGGTAAAAGTTACGGGAGCGGAAAACATTCCAGCGCGAAAAGGCGTTGTAATATGTCTCAACCACGCCCGCTTGGCCGATTTGATCATGGTTTCCGCCATAGTTGATAGAAAGCTTCGATTCATTGCGAAAAAAGATATATTTGAAAATAAGGCGCTTGGCTTTGCGCTTCGCCTGATGGGCGGGATTCCGTCGGATTCAAGGGTTCTGGATTTGGAATCCTACAAGGCTGCCATGAAGCTTCTGCGTGCGGGAGACGCTCTAGTCATGTTTCGAAGAGGCAGAAGAGGCGTGCCGATTGAAGCTGCAGGGCATAATTCGGATGTGATGCTTTATGGCATAAAGGCTGGAGTTCCTTTTATACCAATTGAAATCTCATCATCGGGAAAGCCTTTTTCAGCGGTCAGATTTTCCATCGACAAGCCGGTCATTTTGGAAAAAGCTCTTCGCCCTAGAGCGAAAAACGATTTGGCTGTTCAGTTGCCGCACGCTTAAGTGCGGCGGCTGAAGGCTTGCTCAAAGTTTACTCTGATGATAAAACATCATTCATAGACTTAAGCGTTGCTCAGTACATTTAAGAGGCGCTCAAAGATAAATGGACAATCATATCTAAAAGAAGCAATTAGGCCAATGGCATATCGTTAACTGTCTGATTTATTTAGGGCGCCTCCTTTTTAAAGACGCGCTCAAATATAATATGAAGCTATGCATTTGCTGCGAGCGGCGCTTTTAATGCAACTTGCTCAGTTATCTTTGGATGCGCCATAATGGGGAGAGTTCAAAGTTAAGGCGTGTGATTTTGATGGAAGTTAGAGTGGCCAAGACAGCCGGATTCTGCTTCGGGGTGACAAGGGCTGTAAATGCCGTATATGAGGCGTGCAGGACAGAAAAGCTTTGCACTTACGGCCCTTTGATAAACAACAAGGTTCTTACGGATGATCTGAGCCGTAAAGGCGTCAGGATAGTGTCGGATTTAAGCGTTCTTGACGGGGAGACCGTAGTGGTGCGCTCGCACGGCGCGCCCAAGGAAGTTTTCGAAGAACTCGAGCATAGAGGCGTAAAGCACATCGACTGCACATGCCCGCACGTGAAGAAGATCCACAAGCTGGCCGCTCAAAGCCAGGAAAGCGGCCGGCAGCTTTTAATCCTGGGGGATCCTCTCCATCCAGAGGTCATAGGCATAAAAAGCTATGCCAAGGGCAGCATTGTGGCTAGCGATCTGGAAGAATTGAAAAGCGTAAATTTTGCCTATAACATAAAATATGATTTGGTGGTGCAGACTACTTATAGACACGAACATTTTTCGGAAGCCGCAAACTACTTGAAAAATCTGGGATTGGACATAATCATTTGGGACACCATTTGCAGCGCCACCATGGTTAGGCAGATCGAAGCTGAAGCTTTGGCCAAGGAAATGGACGTAATGATAATTCTAGGCGATCCCCTCAGCTCAAATACGGACAAATTGCACCAAATCTGCAAACAGTACTGCAAACGAACATTTAGAGTCGAAAGTATTCATAATTTACTGTTGAATATTTTGAATTCTGATGATAAAATTGGTATAACGGCTGGCGCGTCCACACCGCTGGCAATTACAGAGGAGGCAGTCAATTTTATGAGCGATCTGGAAAACACAAACGGCAATCAATCTTTTGAAGAGATGCTGGACGAGTCGATAGTCACTTTACATACGGGAGACATTGTAAAGGGTACTGTGATCCAGGTTAATTCGGGAGGAGAAGTGTCTGTCAATTTGAACTACAAATCTGACGGAATAATCCCAAAATCTGAGATCACTAGCGATCCTGCCGTTGATGTCAATGATGTCGTGAAGTCCGGCGACGTCATAGATGTTTACGTGGTCAGGGTCAATGATGGCGACGGCAACGTTCTTCTGTCCAAAAGAAAAATCGATTCCCAGAAGAACTACACCGAGCTTGAAGAGGCCTACACCAACAAGACTCCCGTATCTGGGAAAATCATTGAGCAGGTCAAGGGCGGCCTTATAGCCATGATTAACGGCTTGCGGGTATTTGTGCCTTCTTCGCAGATTTCAAACCGTTATGTGGAAGATCTTTCTGTTTTCAAAGGCAAGGAATTCAACTTTAATATCTTGGACTTTGATAGGAGCAGAAAGCGGATTGTCGCGGGGCGCAAAGAGCTTTCTGTCATTGAGCAGAATCAGCGCAAAGAGGAGTTCTTCTCGAATGTCCAGGCAGGACAGAAGCTAGAGGGCGTAGTCAGCCGTATCGCCGCTTTCGGCGCATTCGTCGACTTGGGAGGCGTTGACGGACTCATACACATTTCAGAGCTTTCATGGGGCCGCGTCAGAAAAGTTTCAGACGTCCTCAAGGAAGGCGACCATGTAAAGGTCACTGTCCTTGATCTCAACAAGGAAAAAGGGAAAATTTCACTCTCCTTAAAAGACGTTGACGGAAATCCATGGAACAATGTTGCTGACAAATACCCTCATGGCAAGATTATTCAAGGCAAAGTCGTTCGCATTGTGCCTTTTGGCGCCTTTGTTGAAATCGAGCCAGGACTTGACGGCTTGGTGCATATTTCCCAGATTGCTCACAAGCATGTTGCAAAACCCGAAGATGAACTTTCAATCGGAGACATTATAAGGGTGAAAGTCACAGAAATAGATGAAACTAACAAAAAAATAAGTCTGTCTAAAAAAGAGGCTGATGGAATGATGACTACAGAAGAAAAAGCAGAAGCTGAATTAAAGGCTGAAATCCCGACAGTGCCGACTCCAGAGGAATTCCCTGCTGATCCGGTTCCAGAGGAGATCCCGCTGCCGGACGCGCCAGAGGTAATTCCGACTGAAGAGGCCTGACGCGGAGAATGAATCCCCTTGACATCAAAATAGTCGCCGCAGGAGAGGAAGTCCGCATTGTGGCCGAGCTTGCCCAAAGCATATGGTCGAGCCACTATGCGCATATTCTTGAGGCAGAGCAGATAAGCTACATGATTGAAAAGTATCAAAGCCCTGAAATTATCAAAGAGCAGATAAACTCCGGCGGCTATGTCTACTATCTGGCTTACTGGGACGGCAAGCCGGCCGGATACTGCGGCGTCGTTGCGAATGCATCCGAGCGAAGCGTCTTCCTGAGCAAAATCTATGTCGGGGAAGGCTTCCGACGCAGAGGCATAGCCAGATCATTCATAAAGCGATTCATCTTTGACAATGAGAAGGATGGCATCAATCACATTTGGCTGAGAGTAAACAAGCGCAATGCTGGCTCTATAGAAGCTTACAAAAAGCTGGGCTTTGAAATCTCTCAGAGCGTAGTCCAGGAGATAGGAAGCTCTTTTGTCATGGATGACTATAAAATGGTTTTAAAATTGCAAGAATAAGAGCGCCTCAAGGGCTTCCAAACCCCAATGCTTCGCGCAAAGGGGGATGACTCTTGCGGGCGCGCAGGCTTCATCTGGCGCGGGAATTTTTCCGCTATTTTGAAGCGCCGCGCCGGGTTCGGCCGGCAAGACGTTTCTGACGCATAGACAAAGAAGAATAATCTTCTTTCTCAAGGTGGAAGAAAGCGCTTAGAGCCATAGTGCGTGTGTATGGTCGCAAACGCCTGTTCCAGGCGTTTTTTTATTGCCAATAAAATGGAGAAATTTAGGAGCAATTGTTTGAAAGTTTATTTGAAAATGTAAATGCATATTTTGCCCTCGATAGTCAGCAGCTCAGTGAATGCTCCAAATCAGGTGCATTTGGCTGAAAATCTTCATATTTAAAATGAAAGATCCTAATCGACGCTGAAAAAATGGATTTAATCAGGGCATGCTCTTAAATATACTGCTTTTCATATAAACCCTATGAAGCTTCGCTTCACCGCTAAGGATGAAAAATATTAAGCCATTTATGTGTTTGAGGCATGGACAAATGTCTATAAAATGTATTTTCGTACTAAACTGCCTGTTTTGGAGCTTGATTATACACCGAGTGCGAAATGCCGTTATCAATCGCACCACTAAGTGGACAGCCAAGCTCCAAAAAAGGAACATTTGATGAAAAGAGAAATAGAAGCCTGGAAAACTGAAAACTACGTAAAATTAATGTTTATCTAGATTTGGATTCGAGAACTCTTAACTTTTCAGTGATATGCTGATTTTCATATGTACTTGCATAAAGTAAAATTTGATGAAAATCAGCATATCAGCTCTGCAATATAAAAAGGAGGATACTTTGAAAATGGAAACTAGAGTGGCAGTCATTGCGATTATTGTTGAGAATCTTGATTCAACAGATAAGCTCAATAGCATACTTCATGAGTACAGCAGCTTCATAGTCGGTCGGATGGGAATTCCATACCGCCAAAGGAAGCTCAACATCATAAGCATTGTCATCGATGCTCCAAGCGACGACATCAATCTTATCACAGGCCAAATAGGCCGCCTTCCTGGCGTGACCGCAAAAGCGGCGTTTTCGAACATAGGAGGCTGATTTTCATGGGATGCTCTGATGTGAAGGCGGGGCGGCTATGATTGGAGATGGCGGCGCGGCTAAATTTCTGATAGATAAGCTTGAAGCGGAGCAAATGCTTAAAAAGGAGGAATTTATTGAGCTCCTGGACGGATTTGACGGAGCCTTCGACGAATATCTGGCTCAAAAGGCCAGAGCGGCAAAGCAAGAGCATTACGGCGCCAATGTATATCTGCGGGGCTTGATAGAATTTACGAGCTGGTGCAAGAATGACTGCCTGTACTGCGGCATACGCGCAGGCAACAAAAATGCCCAGCGCTACAGGCTGAGCCATGAAGAGATACTGAAGTGCTGCAGGCAGGGCCATGCCCTTGGATTTCGCACTTTCGTGCTTCAAGGAGGAGAGGATCCTTTTTTCAATGACGATCTCATGTGCGCGATAGTCCGGTCAATAAGATTGGAGTTCGAAGACTGCGCCATAACGCTTTCTCTCGGAGAAAGGAGCAGGCAAAGCTATCAGAGGCTTTTTGACGCAGGTGCGGATCGCTACCTTTTGCGCCATGAGACGGCGAATTTCAAGCATTACGGCGCGCTCCACCCTAAGACGATGTCGCTTGAAAAAAGGATGCGCTGCCTTTGGGAGCTAAAAGAAATAGGCTACCAAGTAGGGTGCGGGTTCATGGTGGAATCCCCCGGACAGACATCAGAGTGCATAGCAGAGGATCTCATGTTCATAAAGCGGCTGGAGCCTCAAATGGTGGGGATAGGCCCGTTCATTCCGCATAAGGACACTGCGTTCGCCAAATGCCGGGCTGGAACCCTTGAAAAGACGCTCATGCTTATCTCGGTTCTGCGGCTGATGCTTCCTAAAGCCCTTCTGCCCGCAACAACAGCGCTAGGCTCCATAAGCCCTTTGGGAAGGGAGCTGGGAATTCTGCACGGCGCGAATGTACTGATGCCCAATCTCTCTCCTGTGGGCGTCAGGAAGAAATACATGCTCTATGACAACAAGATCTGCACTGGAGAGGAAGCTGCGGAGTGCAGGCGCTGCCTGCAGTCCAGAATGGAGAAGATAGGATGCTCCACCGAGCCGGCTCGCGGAGACGCTGTTGGCTTTGATAGGTTGAAGGCTCTTGTTTAGGTTGCCGGGGAGGAAATGGATTTTCATTCCCTGGCAGCCGGGTTTCATCATTTTCGAAGACTCCAGGGTTAAAGCTGGATAGATTTATCTGTACATGTTTGCGGATAAGCTGAAAAATTTAAAGGAGGGGAAAGCCGTGCTAAGCCTCGCGGAATGCTATGAGGGCGACTGCCTGCCAAAGCCAGAGCAATCGGCAAAAGCCATATATAATCCCAAATCGTCATCCGCCGATGAGTTCATCAGCCACGACGAAATAGTAGAAAGCATGGAATGGGCTTTTCAGAACAAAAACAACAGGAAGCTTATAGGGGAGATCCTAAAGAAAGCTTCTGAAAAGAAGGGCGTATCGCATCGTGAAGCGCTTCTGCTTCTTGACTGCGAGCTGGAAGACATGAACCAGGAGATATTCGCCTTGGCCAAGCGCATAAAAAATGAGTTCTACGGCGGAAGGATAGTTCTTTTCGCGCCGCTCTATCTCTCCAACTACTGCGTCAACGGTTGCGTCTACTGTCCGTATCACAAGCAAAACAAGCATATAGCCCGCAAGAAGCTGACTCGCGATGATATAATTCGCGAAGTGACGGCTCTTCAGGATATGGGGCACAAGAGGCTTGCCCTTGAAGCCGGGGAGGATCCGGTCAACAATCCGATAGAGTACATTCTGGAGTCAATCGAGACGATTTACGGCATAAAGCATAAAAACGGCTCCATTCGCCGCGTGAACGTAAATATCGCCGCGACAAGCGTCTCAGAGTATGCGATGCTCAGAGACGCGGGAATAGGCACATACATCCTCTTTCAGGAAACATACAGCAGGAAATCCTATGAGCGTCTCCATCCAACAGGTCCCAAGCGCGACTATGCATGGCACACTGAGGCGATGGACAGGGCGATGGATGGCGGCATAGATGATGTAGGCATAGGCGTGCTGTTCGGCCTTGAGGGATTCAGATACGAGTTCGCTGCGCTTCTTATGCATGCGGAGCATCTGGAAGCGGTGCACGGCGTAGGCCCCCACACCATCAGCGTACCTAGAGTCAGGGCGGCGGATGGCATAGATCCAGAATCTTTTAAAAATGGAATAACAGACGACTCTTTTGCCAAGATTGTCGCGTGCATAAGGGTTGCGGTTCCCTATACGGGGCTTATTGTTTCAACCAGGGAAAGCAAGGCCTGCAGGGAAAAAGTTTTGGAACTGGGAGTTTCGCAGATAAGCGGCGGATCTCGCACAAGCGTTGGAGGCTATGACATTCCCGAGGAGGAGGATGAGAACACGCGGCAGTTTGATGTCAATGACAACCGCTCGCTCGACGAGGTTGTCAGATGGCTGATGGACTTGGGGCACATACCCAGCTTCTGCACGGCTTGCTACAGGGAAGGCCGCACAGGCGATCGCTTCATGTCTCTGTGCAAGAGCGGCCAGATACAGAATTGCTGCCACCCCAATGCGCTGATGACATTGGAGGAGTATTTGTGCGACTACGCCTGTCCGAGTACTAGGGAATTGGGAGAAAAGCTAATAAATTCAGAATTGGGAAATGTTCCCAACTGCAAAGTGCGCGAGCTGGTTTCCGGTCGACTGGACTTGATACGCGATGGCAGCAGGGATTTTAGATTATAGGGGATTTTAGATTATAGGGGATTTTAGATTCTAGAGGCTTTTAGAATCTAGAGGCTTTTAGAATATAGGAGCTTTTACAGCTGGAAAGGAGAAGCCCAATGGACATTCTAATTGTTTCACATGAATTGCCATTGCAGCTGATTGCTTATTATGTCTCTTGATGCAACGCCTTCTTCAGAGAGGGTTCATATTGGAATATTCGGTAAGAGGAACGCGGGGAAGTCAAGCCTGCTAAATGCAATGACAGGCCAGGATCATGCAGTGGTCTCGGATGTTAAGGGGACGACGACGGATCCTGTAAAAAAGTCTATGGAGCTGCTTCCGATAGGGCCTGTGCTTATCACCGATACTCCTGGAATAGATGACGATACTGAGCTTGGAGCGCTTCGCACAGACAAAACTCGACAAGTGCTCCGACAGACGGACGCGGCGCTTCTTGTGGTTGACGCGACTATTGGATTGGAAAGCGACGACGAAAAGCTGATAAGGCTTTTTAAGGACTATGGGATCGGATACTTGGTGGTTTTCAATAAAAGCGATCTTCTAGAGCTGATTCCCCCAGAGGGAGAAAATGAAATATATGTAAGCTGCGAGTCGATGGCGCGCATTGGCGAGCTTAGAGAGAGGATTTCAAAGATTGCCGTTTTCGATGAAGAGAAGCTTCGCATTGTTGGTGATCTGCTCAATCCAGGAGATTTTGTCGTGCTTGCGACGCCAATAGACAAAGCCGCCCCGAAGGGGCGGCTCATACTCCCTCAGCAGCAGGCAATACGAGATGTCTTGGAAGCGGATGCAGCCGCCATTGTCGTAAAGGAGTTCGAGCTGAGGGAAGTTTTGGAAAACCTACGGAAGAAGCCTGCGCTGGTGATAACCGACAGCCAGGTCTTTGCCAAGGTTTCGGCGGATACGCCTGAAGATGTACCTCTTACGTCATTTTCAATACTTATGGCGAGGTACAAAGGGGTGCTGGATCAGGCTGTAGAGGGGGTTAAGGCGCTGGATGGCCTTGAGGTCGAAGATGAAGTCTTAATCTGTGAAGGATGCACGCACCATCGGCAGTGCGATGATATTGGAACAGTGAAGCTTCCGAGATGGATAAGGCGTCACTGCGGTACACAAGCGAGATTCTCCTTTGCAAGCGGCGGCGACTTTCCTGATGATGTATCGAGATTTAAGCTTATTCTTCACTGCGGAGGATGCATGCTCAACGCCCGGGAGATGCGCCATAGGCTGCGCCAGGCTGTTTTGCAGGGCGTGCCGCTTACGAACTATGGGGTTGCAATCGCCCACATGCAGGGCATACTAAAGCGCAGCCTGTCGATTTTTCCTCACCTTTATAATGAATGATTCGGGCGTCAAAAGCCTGATTTGAGCAGGGGTTGAGAATGGCTAAGCCATTCATGCAGGGCAATTTTTCCCAAATAGTTCATTTGACGCTCGAATCATGAACTTGATTGAGAAGGCTAGGCCGGAGGCAGTGAACTTGCAAACGCCGCATTCACGCTCATTTGCAAATGAGTCCTGTTTTGGAGCTTGGCTGTACAGCGAGTGCGCTTGATGCCGGCGTTTCGCATTGATAGCGCTGAATTGCACGAATTTAGATTCAGCGCCATCGTGCAGTCAAGCTTTAAAATACGCTCATTTGACTGCGTATAGGCATAGTAGCGGCTCAGGGCAAAGAAGAAAGGAGTGTGCGCATGGCTGGTGACGAATGAAATTATATTGATGCTCATAGAAAAGTTCTGATTTTGGGCCTGATTATACATAAACCTGCAGGAAAGCTCCTATTTTGAAGCCTTATATAACAGCCCTAAAACGGATGCCGAATATACTGATTTTCATGGAAAACTGCCTTTTTTTGAAGCCTGATTATACGGAGAGTGCGATTGATATCGGCATTTCGAACCGCTCAATGGCTCCAAAAAAGGAACATTGAATGAAAATCGGTATACTTAATCTGCGCCATGGCCGCACGCCTGCGAATAATGATTCATCGGATGATCCAGCCCTGAAATCGGTGCATTTGACTGCGCATCAGCATAATATACAGATTTGCATATGAAAGTTCCTGTTAAAGCTTGGCTGCGAAGATAGCGCGATTGACATCGGCATTTCGCGCCTTGATAGCGCCGAATTCACGCATTAAGGATTCAGCGCCAGCGGACAGTCAAGCCCCTAAACAGGCGCATTTGACTGCAAATCGGAATCACTAGCCGCGCTGAAGCTTATGAGAATAGAACGAGACTCTTTGGGTGAAATGAGTCTTCCGGACGGCGCGCTTTACGGAATACAAACCGCTAGGGCAATGGAGAACTTCAAGCTCGGCAGGCCGTCGAACCTGAAGCTTATATATGCGGTGGCAAAGGTGAAGCAAGCTGTTTCGCGCGCCCGCGTCAGCCTCAAGATGGAGGATGCAGTTTTGTACGCCGCAGTGGATGAAGCCTGCAAGGAGGTGCTGGCCGGAAAAGCCGATTCCATGTTTGCGGTTGACGCCCTTCAAGGCGGGGCGGGTACATCGACTCATATGAACGTAAACGAGGTGCTAGCAAACATTGCGCTTTCAATTATGGGAAAAAAGCCTGGGGACTACGGGAGCCTTCATCCTTTGGATGTGGTAAATCGCGGGCAGTCGACAAATGACGTCTATCCTACTGCGCTAAGAATAGCCGCGATAGAGCTTATCAGGCTTCTGAGCGGCTCTTGCGCTAAGCTGCAGGAAGCTTTTCAGATGAAGGAGAATGAATTTGCATCCGTTTCCAAACTGGGGAGAACTGAACTTATGGACGCTTTGCCGATAACCTTGGGAGAAGAATTCGGAGCTTTCGCACAGGCAATTGCCAGAGATAGATGGAGGCTGTATAAAGTTGAGGAGCGGCTTAGGCAAGTGAATCTAGGCGGCGCCGCAGTAGGCGCCGCCAGAGGGGAGGATGCCAAATTCAGAGCTATGGCGCTTGAGGAGCTTAGGAGGATAACGGGCATCGGCTTGGCAGCCGCAGAGTATCCCATGGATCTTACGCAGAACAATGATGTGTTTGTGGAAGTATCAGGGCTTTTAAAAGCCCATGCCGTGAACATTTTGAAAATCTCAGGGGACTTGAGGCTCATGGCAAGCGGGCCAAAGGGAGGGTTCGCGGAGATAAGCCTCGCGCCGCTCCAGGCGGGAAGCACAGCAATGCCGGGGAAAGTGAACCCTGTAATACCAGAGATGGCTATGCAGGCAGCCATGAAGGTCATAGCGGGGGACTGCGCAATAACATACGCCGCATCCAGGGGTGAGTTCGAGCTGAACGCATTCTTGCCCCTGATAGCCGATACGCTTCTGGAGAACCTGCAGCTGCTTGAAAGGGCTGATGATGCTCTTAGGGTGAAGTGCATTGAACTTTTAACTGCGAACCCAGAGCGCTGCAAGGGGCTTCTTAATGCATCCTTCGCTTTTGCAGCCGCTTATGCGCCGATTATCGGATATGACATCTGCGCTGAAATTATAGGCGCCTGCAATGGGGATCCTGAGGCTGCCAGGTACAGGATGGAGAAAGAGGCTTCTAGAAGGCGGGGAGATTAGGGAAAGCTTTTAAAGCTCATTGAAAAAATGCACTTTGAAGATTAAGAGGTTGATTTGCAGCGTAGGGGTTTAGCAACATTTCTTTCGCATGGGAATTTGCGATAAATATTTATCGATTATCGATGAATATTTATTTACAGGCAAGATATGCAGTGCTATACTAAAGGCATCCCGGCTTTCTCGCGCTCGGCAGACAAGCCTTCCGCGATCAAATCCAGCCGGCCCAGAAAGGAGAAATGATTGTGTCTTCAAATTCCTTGTGTTTAAGCGTGCGAATCGCCGTGATTGTTGTGAGCATTTGCCTTCTCACCCTTGTGGCTTTTATGCTTCCATCCATAGGGCCTGAACTGTCCGCAAGCTTTCCGCTTTATGAAAGGTGGAGGTTGCCTTGGACGGTATTCCTATGGCTGTCATCTCTTCCATGTTTTGCTGTTTTGGTTTTCATCTGGAAAGTTTCTGAAGCGATAAAGAAAGAGGAAGTTTTCACTTTTCAGGTGGCCAAGTGGATAAGAGCCTCATCGTATCTTCTCTTTGCAGATGTATGCTTCTTCTTCTCCGGCAATATAATCCTGCAGCTTTTTGGATTGAACCATCCTGGAATCATCATCTGCTCCATGTTCATAGATGTGCTTGGAATTGCTTTGGCTCTTGCAGCGGCTGTGCTATCGCGTTATGTCACAAAGGCTGCCGTTTTGCAAGAGGAGAGTGACGCGACTATATGATAGTCATCAATATTGATGTCGTGCTGGCGAAAAGGAAGATGAGCGTAACGGAGCTGACTGAGCGAGTAGGCCTTACTATGGCAAATGTCTCTCTTATAAAAAACGGCAAGGTTAAAGCTATAAAGCTTTCCACGCTCGAAAAGATCTGCAAGGCTCTTGACTGCCAGCCTGGCGATATCCTGGAGTATAAAAGAGATGATTAGAGCTTAGCGCGGAGAAGCCCATTTGCAGATTATGCGTTCCAGCGTTCCGCTTTCACCGATGAAAATCCAGAGAGCAAGCTTTATAAGCCGCAGGACGCGGAATGTCGGCAGCATTGCCCTGCAAAAAAACGGCGGCTCCGCCTCATTTAAACTCATTCATGAAGGAGATTACTCGTTGAAAGAACATTCCTTAAGGTAAAAATCCGCAGCAATCATGTGAAGCTATGAGAGGCTATAGCGCGTTAAATGCAGCGAATTTGCATCTGAATTAGACTCTATAATTCAGATGCGAATTCGCTTAAAATGAAGAGCATTGGCTTGGCAGGAGCATTCAGAGCGCTATGCCTCAGAGGCGTAAAGCCGTTCGGATTTTCATCCTTTCATGATTCATAGGGCTCAGCATCGGAAAACCTCCTTGCCATGAGCCTCGGCAGAGTAGCGATTGGGAAATCAACGTGATGCTGAACGCATCACGAAAGATGCGCCGATTTGCCATTATATGCCTGAAAATAGGTAATTTCCAATGCACATCAGCATACTCTGATTCTCATTGGACAGCTTAGATCATGAGGCTGGATTTGCATATGAAAGTTACTATTTTGGAGCTTGACTGACGATTGAAGGCAGACAGTCAAGCTCTAAAATATGCATATTTGACTGCGAATCATTAAAACTGAAATTGATTGATAAAGTTTTTGGATCATTTTAGATATTTCATAAGAAATGTTAAAAAACATTGATTTAGCGCTAGATATATGATACTCTTAGTCAAAGCGTTTTTATTCCTTGGATTTAGCGCTAAGCAATGGGTATAATAATCATCTGCTTAAAAAAGTTTGTACCTGAGAGTGGAGTCGTGAACGCGCTTTCTAAAAGTTGCAAGCCATTTTCAGCCTCAAATCAGTTATTTTACCTTTAGTTGCTATAGGCTTAAAGAAAAGACAAATTTGACCTTGTATAAAAAAATTGCATCAAGGGACGCTATTAATAGCAATCCGCGCAGCTTAGAGGGATAAAGGATTGAAAAAAAATGATAATAGGATTATACTTATAACAATGTTGAATTATTTTTATGACTGGCGCGAGTTCGACAGGTTGACGGAGGAATGAACAGCGATGGAAGCGATCAGTTGCGGAGGAGTGGTCATACACAAGGGGAAGGTACTTTTGCTGTATAAAAATCAGAATGGCAGATATATGGGCTGGGTCATGCCTAAGGGAACCCTCGAGGCGGGCGAGACATACAAGCAGACAGCTTTGCGCGAGGTAAGGGAGGAAACTGGAGTAAAGGCCAGGATAGTCAATTATATCGGAAAGACCCAGTACAATTTTCGCGGAAGCGAAGATATGGTTGCCAAGACTGTATTTTGGTATCTTATGACGACGGATTCTTTCTTCTGCAAGCCCCAAGCGGAGGAGTACTTTGCTGATGCAGGGTTCTACAAGCAGCATGAGGCGTACCACCTTCTTAAATTTCATGATGAAAAGCAGATCATGCGCAAAGCATACAATGAATATAATGATTTCAAAAGAAATAATGAGTGGAGTTTGAATAGCAAATTTTACTTTAAAAGCATGTAGCCGCTAATGGCAGTAGAGCCTGAGCCGACCCCTTATGAACCCGGGGATTCTATGCTGATTTGCACATGAAAGTTCCATTTTTGCGCTTGGCTTTGCAGTGAGCGCGAAATGCCTGCATCAGCATTACGCGCCTTGAAAGCGCTGAATTCATGCATTTTAGAATATCAGCGCCAGTGGGACAGTCTCGCGCAAGAATAGGCGCATTCGGCTGCAAATCAATTCGGCGTGAATGAGGCTTTCAGCCCCATAAAAGCATATCTTTGATCTAGGGGAAGCCTATGAAGGCTTTAGCTCCGCGCTTCCAAGCATTTAATCATTAATAATGCCAGATCTTTATGAAAGAAGACTTCGGAGATGAAAAAGGCGAACCCTTGGCCATATATACTGATTTTCATAGTGAACTGCCTTTTTTGGAACTTGATTATATAGCGAGCGCAAAATGTAGATATCTGCATTTTGCACCATTAAATGGAAAGTCAAGCTCCAAAAAAGGAACATTTGATGCAAATCGGTATAGATAATGATGGAGTGAGCATTGGGAGAGTATGCGCCCATACGCACGCCAATTCTTTAAAGGAAGGATGAAAAGAATGAGCAAGTTTATATCTTCGAAAAACAACAAGACGCTTTTTATTGTCTTGGCATCAATCGGCGCGGCTCTGCTGGCCACAGCAATTGCTTTCATTATTTCGAAATTAGTAGCAGGCAACGACGACGCCTGCTGCGAAGATGACTGCTGTGACTGCGAAGAGGACGATGAGTACCGTGACGAGCACGGGTGTTGCTATACTACCGAGAAAAACTTTGTATAATTATGTTTATCGAGCGTGTAAGCACTCGCAGTAGAAATGAATTAAGCTGCCAAACTTTCCGCATAGATGCGGAAAGTTTGGCTTTTAGTCTGTAGACATGGAAATTCTAACGCAACCTCATCCCCTTGGAAACATACTGTAAATTTTAAGCGTAAAAGCGTACCCTTATTATGGCGCAAAACGGCGACGCAAAATTATTGCGGCGATGAAAAGCCCCGCAAGCAGCTAGAAGGAGGCTAACATGGAGAATTTTTTTCAGTTGAAGAAGTCAGGCACTGATATTAAGACAGAGATAATTGCTGGACTTACCACTTTTTTTACCATGGCCTACATCATTTTCGTCAATCCAGCCATCCTCTCTCAAACGGGCATGCCGCATGGCGGCGTGTTTGTAGCTACAATCGCGGCCGCCGTTGCGGGCACGCTGGTGATGGGCTTGTTTGCCAACGTGCCGTATGCCCAAGCTCCAGGCATGGGGTTGAACGCTTTTTTCACATTTACGGTTGTCTTTGGCATGGGCTTCGCTTGGCAGGAGGCCTTGGCATTGGTTTTCATATGCGGACTCATCAACATCCTGATTACTGTCACTAAAGTCAGGAAAATTATAATCGGATCTATTCCTCCGGTGCTTCAAAACGCCATAAGCGGAGGAATAGGCCTATTCATAGGATATATTGGTATAAAAGATGCAAACCTTTTGACTTTCAGCGCCGATCCTGGGACATATGAAGTGCTTGAGGGAGGATCTGCAAGCCTCAATTCAACAATAATTCCCGCGCTTATATCCTTCAACGACGGGAAGGCCGTTCTTGCCGTAATTGGGCTTCTGATTATGCTGGCTCTTCTGGTTCTCAAGATTAAAGGCGCAATATTCATAGGCATCATCGCCACTACAGTAATCGGAATTCCATTTGGCATTACAAGGATTGATTCTGCGAGCATATTCAGCTTAGGAGATATAGGGGAAGTCAGCCAGACCTTCCTTGCTCTTTTCGGAAATCCTGGAATAGGAACGCTCTTCTCGTCTCCTGAGAGGATTATTCTTGTAATAACTACAATATTCGCATTCAGCCTGACCGATACATTCGATACAATCGGAACATTTATTGGAACAGGCCGCGTCAGCGGAATCTTCGACGAAAAGGATGACGCAGCCCTCGCCAATGGAAAAGGCTTCAACTCAAAGATGGACAAAGCGCTTTTCGCTGATGCGGCTGCTACATCCATCGGAGCCCTGTTTGGAACATCCAACACTACCACATATGTTGAAAGCGCGGCCGGGATAGCCGCAGGAGGACGCACAGGACTGACAAGCGTAGTTGTCGCTGCATTGTTTCTCATCTGCCTGCCTCTTGCCGGACTTTTCGGCATAGTTCCCGGATCCGCTACAGCTCCGGCTCTAATTGTAGTCGGCGTAATGATGATGTCCTCTTTTGCGCAGATAAAGTGGGCTGATTTTGAAGAGGCCGCTCCCGCATTCATAACGGCGGCGTTCATGGCTTTCGCCTACAGCATCAGCTATGGCGTGGCTGCCGGTTTTATCGTCTACTGCGTAGTAAAAATCTGCCGCAGGCAGTTCAATCAGGTTCATCCGATACTCATCGGGTCGACATGCCTGTTCATAATAAATTTTATTATTCTGGCGATGCATGCAGCCAATCTTTTCTAAGAATGGCTGCGATGAATTAAATCTCCTTATTTGAATAAAGGCTCTGTAGGCGCAAAGCGCTGACAGGGCCTTTTATACTGCGGATTTGCAGCAATACGCGTCTAGTTTGGAGCTTGGCTGTCTGCATTCGGCGTCAGATATACCGCTTTTCATCAAATGTTCCTTTTTTGGAGCTTGACTGTCCATTGAGTGGTGCGATTGATATCGGCATTTTGCACTCGCTGTATAATCAAGCTCCAAAAAAGGCGGTTTAGTACGAAA
>JAISZB010000137.1 GCA_031269465.1 Clostridiales bacterium
CTATACAAATAATTTTTGCAATTTGATGAATATTCGGCGGAAACCATTTGAACCAAGCCAAGCGCGACGCCCGAAAAAGCCAAAAACGCCTCTATCGCCCTGAGCGGCTTGAAAATGCCGCTCTTCGCCTTTTCGTCCAAGCCGGCTTCCAAGGCGGCCTGGACGCCTTTATAGTCGAGGCCGCGCATTTTCGGCATGAATTTGCTCCAAAGGCGGCGGCTGAAGCCCAGCTCTGAATAAAACGGTATTTTGGATATATTTTCATATATTCACTAATATCATTTATATCGCATTTTTGTGCATTTTTGATTCGAAATTTCTTCATGTGGAGAGCCTGTCATATAAAGAATGCGTGTTGATGAGAAGCCGGCGCAGTCGAACGTCGTTTCCATTTAATCGCCCCATGAATTATGTTATGATATGCCAAAGGAGGCATTTATTATGATTAAACTGGTACTGTGCATGTTTGCGGCCTTATTCTCCATGTGCGCCTGCGTCGGGCGCAATGGAGCCGCCGTTCAGACTGCCGTTCATGCGGATGAGCCGGAGCCGACGCCCGCTCCCGAGCCGACTCCCGGGCTGGATCTGATGCTGGAGCTGATGCCGGAATCCGAGCCGGAGCCGACGCCCGAGCTGGAGCCGGAATCCGAGCAGGAACCCGAGCCGACGCCCGAGCCGGAGCTGCGGTACATAGAGTACGCCTATAAGTTCCTGGATGAGATTCCGCAGCTGATTGAGCAGGCTGAAGGCGACGGCTTTTCGCTTGCGGCGTTAAAGGAATACGGCTTCCCCATCGCGAAGGATCAGCTGGCGCCGTTCAACTTCAGCTCTTGGAGTCCCGTCGACGAGCCTGGCGATGAGGCGAGGCTGGTCAATTTCAGCGATGGCGCCAACGCCCATTTCAGCGCGGGCCGGCGAATGTACTCGCTGAGCATCGGGGATTCAGTCCACATCGTGCTCTCCGGCGACGCAGGCGTGTCGTGGGTCAACTACGCCCCCGACTATCCCCGTCGCATGGAATACAGGATTCCTGCGGAAACGGCGGAGAAGATAAAGCGGATGTGCGATGAGCTGCTCTCGGATCCTCCGGAGGAATAGAGCCCGGGCCGATGCGAAAGGCGGGAGGATGCATACCACCCCCAGAAGCGTGTCAGCCCTGGATACCGACGACTTGCATTTGAAACTGCTGGTTTTGGAGCATGGCCGTCTAGCGTCTAAGCGGATATCCAATCTCCAAAACAGGCGCTTTAGACTGCAAATGTGCACATGTCAGTTTCTGAGAGGCTCGCGCTTCCATCTCATAAGCGCTCGCGCAGCTTGCTCTCCGATAAAAAATTAAAGCCCTTGCTCACATCTTTATGAACAAGGGCTTGCTTTCGTATTTTAACCGGATGATGCGGCTTTGTCCCACTGCATTATTCATCAGCGCCAGCAAATGATTCTATAGCCAAACTGATGAAGATATAATGCCTGTTTGTCAGTTTTTGGAGAGAGCATGCGTCGAAAAGATCAGCTGGCTTTATTCTCCAGGCGGAACTTGTCGGCGATAAGAGCTATGAACTCGCTGTTGGAAGGCTTTTTCTTCCTGTTTTCTATTGAGTATCCAAAGAGCTTATCCAAAGCCATGATGTTCCCGTGCTCCCAAACCAATCCTATGGCATGGCGTATGGCGCGCTCTACGGAGCTTGGGGTGGTGTTGAGTTCCACAGCTATGGACGGGTACAATTTCTTCGTCACGAAGTGAAGCAGATCCAGGTTGTCTATTGTTATCATGATTGCCGTGCGGAGGCAGCGGTATCCTCTTATATTGGCGGGGACGCCTATCTCATGAAGAAGCTCTGTGACCTGCTCCTCTATAGTCGCCCTGCCTCCGTCTTCATCATACGCTTTGGCAATATACTCCCGCGGCGTTTCGCGAGGCTCGTAGATTTCTCTAATCTCGGGGGTTTCGCGAGATTCACGGGGTTCTCTCAGCTCGCGAGCTTCTCGAATCTCCGGCTTAATCGTCGGAGGAGTCAAATTGAGCTCCACCCTGAGATCCTCCAGCTCCCTCTTATAAGATGAAGCCTGAGTGGTGAAAGTTCTGAACATCCGGATGCGATCAGCGAGAACATCCAGATCAAACGGCTTGATTATGTAGTAGTCCGCGCCAAGATCATAAGCCCGCTTAGTTACGGCGTCGCTTCTGATGCCTGAGAGCATTATGCATATCGGCCTGTACGGCTCATTGCTCAGGCGCTCGAGAACGCCCAGCCCGTCAACCATCGGCATGGCGCAGTCGAGTATAGCCATGTGCGGCTTTTCCTTTCTGATTTTCTCGCAAGCCTCATCCCCATTATGAGCTACATCAATCAATTCGATGTCTGATTGCGCCTGCAGATATTCCGATACGATTGTGCAGAGCAACAAATTATCGTCTGCTAAAATTACCTTAATCTTCTCTGCTTGCAATGGAAATTTCCCTCCTCAGGTACTTTTCTGAGCGGCATCCGCAACTGCTTGAAACGGCGGCCGCAAGCATCAGCAAGGCTCGCAGGCTTTTTTCGAGCCTAAGCCAGCCCTTCGCGCCAGCATGCGATGAAAACGCTTATATGGATGAAAAGCCGCATTCATCTGCAAAGCGATGAATCAACAGAAGCTCGCGCGCTTCTTCAACTTGCTGATGATGAGAGCTACACTGATTTGCATATGAGAGTTCCTATTTTGGAGCCTGATTATTCAAGAGCCAAAACAGGCGCATTGGGTGCAAATCGGCATATTTCATCACCGCATGAAAACGAATTTTCCGGAGCGCCAGGAGGCGGCTGGCTCTTCAATAATCTCCGTCGGGATGACATCGAAAGAAGAGCCAAAATATAGCATTTCCTGGACATTTGCAGTTCTCCTTGTACTCAATCAAGCTGCATCAGAGAGATCCTCCCTAATAGCATTATCGCTAAATGACGAATTTTGCGATTTTTGAGAAAAAGGAAATATGCCTATTTTTGTCTCTGGGCACTAAGCTTTACAGGCATTATCTGCAACGCATCCGCTAAAAGCAATTTCAAATTATACCGGATATTCGTAAACTCCATCGTAAAATTTTAAATTTCGTCGCATATCCGGCACAATTCTACATTAAACCTTGCATTTCTGTGAAAACGCTCATGGCTTTTCCCTTACTTGTCACGATCGCTTGCCAAGAACACATAGTTTAATCAACTTCTTATTAATATATAATATATCATTTCAAGCAAAATGGCAAGATAAATTTACACGCCGCGACAGTTTTTTATTATCAGCATCTTTTTCGCCTGTCGTTGAGGAGCCTTTTTTAGCCTTGAAAAGCATAAGGGTGCATTTATCGCTTTAGCTAGCGTTTATTTAACAATAAAAACATAATTAATCAGTCTGTCTGGGCAAGTATTTTCTTATTGAGACGCTGAACGCATTAATGCAAGATAATTCAGCATTTTATTCGTTCGCAAATTATACCTATTTGCAATGGCATGTATGCTGATTTGCTTTGGAAAGTTACGATTTTTAGGCGGGATTATGCAACGCGTTGGATAATTCTCCCTAAATATCTGTACATTCGTCTGCAAAATTGCATTCGCGGGCGGACCACTGCCTGAGAGTCCTACTAATCATACCTAAATTGGAGCTTGATTATCCACTTTCAAGGCGCTAAACGCAGATATCGGCGTTTAGCGCTCTCTGTATAATCAAGCTCCAAAAAGACAGTTTTCTATGAAAATCAGTATATATAATAGCTCCAATTGATTTGCGTCCAAAGGTTCCTATTATGAGGCAGGATAATATAACGGTAAAGTGGATAATCAGACTTCAAAATCGATGCATTCGACTGCGCATCAGTATAACGCATTGCCTTTTTCGACCTTTCAAGCGTGCCGTATTCTCCTAAAGCTCAAGATCCTGTTTTAGCGACGCTGAAAAGATGGTCGAACTTAGTCAGCAAAACAAAGTTACCCCGCACCTTGAGCCTTCCTATCATGAAGGCTTTCTGCGCCGTGTACTTGCCGCTTAAGACATCGCGCCATACATTTGAATCAGAGAGGATTGTTATGTCAGGATTCAGGGCTGTTCCGTCGTCATAGGAGCATTCTATGTTTTGAATGGTGTAGTAGCCTGAAAAGGGTTCGCTTCCGCTTATCTGCAACTGCAGCACGGCATTCAGCCCATGGGCGAGCTGGGACTGGAAATGGCGCACAAGGCCCTGCGTCATCTGCCTGCATGTAGCGGTTCTGGGCTTTACATCCAAAGCCTCTTCACCCTCGGATGCCGCGTCGGCTTCGATTGCCGGCGCGTCGGTTTTAGGCTCAGCGTATTTTTTCGCAAAAAACTGTGATATTTCGCTTATGTCTTTTGCCTGCTTCTCATCAAAATCATCTAAATTGAGCTTTTTAGCTATTTCATCTAGGGGTTGCTTGCGCTTTTTCTCAATGCTTCTGAGAACTTCACGCTCCTTGGTGTTAATCTTTGGCAGCCGAGATTCAATTGAAGCGTATCTAACAGGCTCTGCCAGGATGAAGAATTTCCGGTTCTGCCTCACAAGCCTGAAAAAGTCTTCAACCTGCTTCTCAAAGATATCCTTTTTTTCCTCATGGCGCATCAATTCTGAAAGTTCGCTTTCAGGAAGTCCTATCCGTATGCTGTCAAAGGCTCCTATGCTTGTCACCGCCTTTGAAAGATAGTCCAGGCAAGTCCTTTCGCCGCCGCTTCTTGATACCGCCAGAAGAAGGCAGTTCTTGGACTCGAACGCGCTCTGGTAATCAGGAAGCTCCAGATACTCCAGCAGGGACTGAAGTACGGCGCATGGACCTAGAAGCTGCACCGTCGTCGCAAAGACAACTCCTGCGGATTCACGCACGGAGCCTATGATAGCGTCCACGGATTCTTTCGGCTTCCCGTCAAAAAAAGGAATCTTCCGGCTTGACAAATCTATGATGGAAACCTCAAGGCCTAATTCCGCCAGTACGCCTTCAGCAATCTTCACGATAGTTTCAAGTCCGAGGCTGTGGTTTGGAACCGCGCCTAAAAGTACAGTTATCTTCACTTTAAGTATTAATCTCCCTTCTGCCTTGGAATCGCCAACGCGCACAGCCGCGCCGATTGCGGAGATTTAACGCCAACCGCTTATCGGAACTTTTCTGCGGCATCCGCATGGCGCTACAGCGGCGGCAGCGCTTGGCTGCTCATCCATTCGCCGAAGAATCCCTCTAGGCTCAAGCCAGCCGCGTTTTCAGCCGTTTCCATCAAATCTTGCGGCGAGGCTATCTTGAAGGAATATTTTTGGTAATAATCCTTTATGAAAGCGTTGAACTTCTCCTCGCCTATTTTTTTCTTCAAGGCATAAAACATAAGCTTGCCGCGCATGTACTGTACGTTGTAGTAGTCGGACCACCTGCTGTATACCGCCAGGCTGGCGTCCAGCCAGCTGGGGGATATCTCCTCGATGGATTCCTTTAGAGCCTCGTATTCCGCCCGCGCTGTTTCGTCTATTTCAGCATCGGACTTGAATATGCCCTCCTGCATGAACATGGTCATGCCCTCATCCATCCAGGCGTTTGAAATCTGATTGCTTCCGATGATGTTGTAGAACCACTGATGCCCTATCTCGTGAGCCACGGGCGTATAGTCGGAAGCCTCGTTGAGGAAGTCGGAATCCAGGAAGATGACTTCCGGGTACTCCATTCCATTGTAGTACGGCAAGCCGGCTTCAACCAGCACCAGTTGAGGGTACGGGTAGGCCCCCACCATTTCTCCGAAGTAATCCATGCTCTTTTCAGCGACTGAGAGAATCTCGTCATAGTTCCTGGGTTCAGAAAATGTATAAAGATCTATGTCTACTCCGGTTGATGTAGTAATGCTTTTGCTTTTATACCTGCTGCTTATGGCAAACGCGAAATCTCTGACCAGTTTCGCGGCAAATGTCGTGGTCTTCTTCTCCAGACGCTCAGAATAGGTTGAGGTTCCGGTGCCAACTACGACATACTCGATTGGCGTAGTAATTGATACGGAAAAGTTAGCGCTTCTCGTATAAAACGGATCTCCCAAAGAGTAGTACGGATCCGTGTGCCATCCGTTCTTATCGTACACCGCCAGCGTCGGAAGGAGGTTTCCGCACCACATGTCGATGCCGTTGCTGCCGGTCCTGGCGTTTATCATCGGGATGTACCCTTCAAAGTCAAGCTTTATCTCCACGTTCTCTCCCGGGCGCAGCTCCTGCGGGAGAATAATTTTAAGAACCGTATCATTGAGCTCATACTCGGCCTCCTCGCTGTTTGCGAACACTTCGCCGATAGTCATGTAGCCGTAGTCCTCGCCATAGCGATACACTTTCCGGCTGGCTTCCTGCGAGACGGGGTTTTGCGGGGAATATGCGGAGAAGGCGTTCAAGAAGACATTCATGTATATTTCTGAAAACGTCGCATCGGTTGAATTCATGCATTGTATTTTTTCCACGCCCAGGATCTTTCGTTCCTTGACGTTTATGTCTAATGCAGCCGTATATTCGGTTTGCACTTTCTGCTCAGGAGGAATCGTAGGCGATTCCGATTCCAGCACAGTATTTGAGGTTACAACGGGCAAAGGCGAAGGGGTATCCAATGGCTTTTCATCCGCCTTGAGGGCGCAACCATAAACCGCGCCGCATATGATGCATAAGATTATAGCCTGCGTTATGAAATTGAGTTTGATGATTCATCACCACCTGGCATATCTGCGTTTTGAATAAAAGCGCGCCTGGATTCCTGGGCCGGGTTCCATACCGGCGATTTGCAGTCAATCGCGCCTATTTTGGAGCTTGATTATCCACTGGCGCTGAAATTCTTAAATTCATGAATCCAGCGCTGTCAAAGCGCGAAATTCCTATATCAATCGCGCTCGCTGTAGAGTCAAGCTGAAATAGGATCGCATATGCAAATCAGTATACCGCTTTTCATCAAATGTTACTTTTTTGGAGCTTGATTATCCATTGAAGCCTGTATAATCAAGCTCCAAAAAAGGTATTTTTATATGAAAAGCAGTATATTTAATAGCGAGAAATGTGCATTGATTTAGGACGCGTTCAAACGCATCTTTGATGCAGATATACCGATTTGCGGTCAACTGCTCATTTATACTGATTTGCATATGAAAGCTCCGATTTTGACGCTTGATTATACAGCGAGCGCAAAATGCCGATTTCGGCATTTCGCACCATTCAAAGGATAATCAAGCGCCAAATTCGGTACATTCGACTGCATTTCGGTATAGCGCTATTCACTTTCAAGAAGCGAATGACTATATCAATAGCGCTAGCTTTGCAAATCAGTATGCCATTTCATTTTAAGACTCCCTGCAGCCATTTATAAATGCTTGGCTTTAATGAAGGCCACCCTGATAAAGCGGAAAAAAAAGAGGAGGAAGCTGGTTTATCAATAGCAAGTATAACTATAACACGAAAGGTTAGATTTTTGGGGCTATTCTCATAGATTTAAGAAAAATTTTATTTTTCGCCATCTTAAACACGCTAAAATGGCGCTTTAAACCACCATTTCCATTATACCCCGATACTGAACATATTTCAACATTTTATCAAATATCGAACTGAATTGATTGCACAAACAGCAGCCCCTTGAGCCTTAATCCTTGAATCGCGGATAAGTATAGGGCAACTCTGCATAAACTGC
Organism: Clostridiales bacterium; assembly: GCA_031269465.1. GTDB lineage: Bacteria > Bacillota > Clostridia > Lachnospirales > WQUN01 > JAISWZ01. Next base: position 7,674 of record JAISZB010000137.1, read on the forward strand.
GGATTATTTTGCAGAAATACTTTTTAAACTGGCTAGTTTCGCCTTTGAGGCAGAGTTTTACAATTAGTGCGAAATGCAGATATCAGCAATGCTTCAAAATCGATGCATTTGGTTAAGCATTGCAAAGAGTGGTTGCAATGAAATCAAGATTGCCTTATGATAAGCGAGGCTTTCTTTAAGAGGTAAAGCGTGATATGTGTATTTACGCGCAAAATGGAAATATAAGCAAGTAAAGGGGACGCCTGCATCTTTTCAGCCATGCATAAGGGAATCTCTAAAAAATTTGCGGCTTTGTGAAAAATATAGTATAGTAATAATGTATATCTTTACGCATGCGCGGTCAAGCCTCGCGCCTTTAGGAGAGTGAAATATGGCTAGAATAGTTCTTACAGGAGGAGGAACGGCGGGGCATGTAACGCCGAATCTCGCGCTTGCGCCGATGCTTAAGGCTGCAGGCTACGAGGTTTTCTACATCGGCAGCAAAAATGGCATTGAAAAGAACTTGGTCGAGAAGTCAGACATACCATTCACCGGCATTTCCTCGGGGAAACTTCGCAGATACTTCAACCTGAAAAATTTCACCGACGCTTTCCGGGTATTAAAAGGCCTAGGCGATGCCGCCGCAGCCCTATCCAAGATAAAACCCGACCTGGTCTTCTCCAAGGGCGGCTTCGTGGCTGCTCCTGTTGTGATAGCAGCCAAGTTCCTAAAGATCAAAGTGATAATACATGAATCTGACATGACGCCCGGCCTGGCCAATAAAATAGCGCTGCCATTTGCGGATAAAGTCTGCGTCTGCTTCCCTGAAACTCTTAGCTCCCTGCCCGCCGGAAAAGCTGTTTTGACAGGCACGCCTGTCAGGCAGGAACTCTATTTCGGACGACGGGAGGAAGCGGTGAAGCTTTGCTCCTTTCCGGAAAGCAAACCCGTTCTTCTTGTAATGGGAGGCAGCCAAGGATCGATGAAAATAAACGCCTGCCTTCGCTCCTGCCTCCCAGAGCTTCTTAAAAAGTTCAACATCATACACCTTTGCGGCAAGGGCAACTTATGGTCCAAACCTGCGCCGGCGGGATACGCGCAGTTCGAGTACGTCTCTGAGGAGCTTTGCCACCTAATGTCCTACGCTGATCTAATAATATCCAGGGCAGGAGCGAATTCAATCACCGAGTTTTTGGCGCTAAAAAAACCCAGCCTTCTGATACCGCTTTCAAAAAACGCCAGCAGGGGGGATCAGATTCTAAACGCCCAGTCATATGAAAAGCAAGGATTCAGCCTTCTTCTTTATGAAGAGGCTTTGACGGAGGAAAGCCTGAAAGCGAAAACTTCAGAGCTTTTCGAAAAAAGGCGCGCATTGCGCGCTTCTATGGACGCATGCAAGCTTGCAGACGGAACCAAGGACGTTCTAAGGACAATTGAGGAGGTCTCTAGAGATGCGGGCAAAAAACTTAAACAAAATGGTGCTGCCGAGCGAGCTTAAAGCTATTCTGACAAACGATCATATAAGCATTATAATTCCCGAAACCAGACAGGAGCTTATCGATTTGGCTCTAGGCGGCGAAGGGCGCATGACCTTCGATGTTTGCTTCGACGTCAAAGACAAGGGAAGCGTTCGCGAAGCCTATGTCGCCAGATGCAAAAACGGCGTTGTAGTAAATTATGACGAGCCGTACATGAGGAGGAGGGATCCAGACAGCCTTGTAATAGCGGACAGCCTGCCCACAGACAAAATTACCCATGAGCAGCGTTTTGGGACTGATTTCGAGGACATACGGAAAGAAACCTTCGAGTGGCTCATGGAGCAGCCTTCGCTTATCTGCATGCCTTTTCTAGCTGGAAACGACAACATAGGGCTGGGCTACGCGTCCCTTCTCGTAGTCCCCGCAAACGCCGCCTTCTTTGCCTTGATGATGGCGGATATGCAGGGATTCATACCTAAGTCCAAGATACAGAACTTTTTCAGGCCACGGGCGGTAGTCTATGTGGCGCCTCCATTCAGGCACATCTACTATGAGGGCAAGCAAGTCGTCATCCACAACCGCCTCTTTGAAATGCATGAAGTGTTCGCCTACAACCTCTATCCCGGCCCAAGCGCCAAGAAAGGCATTTACAGCGTGCTTTTGAATCTTGGCGAGCAAGAGGGCTGGATCACCCTCCACGCTTCAACAGTCAGAATAATCACTCCTTATGAGCTGACCGTCACCATTATGCATGAAGGCGCCAGCGGGGGCGGAAAAAGCGAAATGCTGGAGCAGTTCCACCGGCAGCACGACGGACGCCTGCTTCTGGGAAAAAACACAGTCAACGGAGAGGAGTTCGTCCTCACTATGATGGACTCCTGCGAGCTTCATCCTGTAACGGACGATATGGCTCTTTGCCATCCGTCTCTTCAGAAAGGTTCATCCAGGCTGGTGGTGGCGGATGCGGAAGACGGCTGGTTCCTGCGCGTTGATCACATAACGGAGTACGGCACGCAGCCGGAACTGGAAAAAACCACTATACGTCCGGAAAAGCCCCTGTGCTTTCTTAACATTGACGGGACTCCTGGCTCCACCTGCCTCATTTGGGAGCCCATCATGGACTCTCCGGGCAAGCCGTGCCCTAATCCTAGGCTCATAATGCCCAGGGAATCTTTCAAAGGCCACACAGACATAGGGGTGGAAGTTGATGTCAGAAGCTTTGGCATAAGAACTCCGCCTACCACCAAAGAAACTCCAAACTATGGCATAGTCGGCATATTCCATGTTCTTCCCCCCGCATTGGCCTGGATATGGCGCCTGGTCGCTCCCAGAGGCCACGCCAACCCGTCCATTGTAGACAGCGGAGGCATGAAAAGCGAAGGAGTAGGCTCTTATTGGCCCTTTGCCACCGGCAAGATGGTTGATCAGGCCAATCTTCTTCTGGAGCAGATAATGAGCACCCTTTCCACAAGATATATATTGATACCGAACCAGTATATCGGCGCTTACCATGTAGGATTCGCAGGCCAGTGGGCCGCCCGAGAATACATTGCGAGGCGCGGCGGAGTCAAGTTCAGGCCGGGAACGCTCGTTCACGCCCGCTGCCCGCTCTTGGGCTACACCCTTGACTCCATGAGAATCGATGGGACTCAAATACCTAAAGCGTTCCTGCAAGTCGATCATCAGCAGGAAGTCGGAATCGAAGGTTACGACGCCGGCGCTAAAATGCTGAATGCCTTTTTCAAATCTGAAATAAAAAAATACCTCACGAGCGATCTTCTGCCCCTGGGCAAGAGAATCATAGAAGTCTGCCTTTGCGACGGCAGCGTGCAGAATTATTTCGATCTGATACCCAAACTGTAGACTCGCGTCCCGCGCTTGATGACACCGCAGCTTTTCCCCTTTTTTTATAGCTATTCCGACGGTTTGCAAAGTGAGTGTCGTTTGAATAATTTTGTCGTTAATGTTGCTATATTTAGCCATATAATTTATTAAAACTTATATATCATCTAAGAATTATACAAATTTATTGATAAGTTTTGCAAATTTAAACATATATTCTCTTCAATTTTGAACTTTTCTGCAAGAAATTTATCCTCTTTTGGCTGTTGAATAATGCAAATAGAGTTGTCGGAACAGTTCCCTTTTTTTAAACATCCATTGACTCATAACCATAAGCCTTTGGAAGCATACTAAGCATCGTAAAACGAAGCTTTAAGCATCGTAAAACGAAGCTTATGTCATCGTTGACAGGGGCTGATGCATTCTCCGCCAAGGCCCGACTATACCGATTTCCATAAATGTTACTTTTTTGGAGCTTGAATGTCCATTGAGTGATGCGATTGATATCGGCATTTTGCGCTCGCTGTATGATCAAGCTCCAAAAAAGGCAGTTTTCTATGAGAATCAGTATATCTGAAGATAGTTTGGACTCAGCGGCCGATAACGCCCAAAAGCCCCCTGAAAGCGGAGCTGTTTTGCCTCACGCAAGCGCTTATGGACAGAATCCAAGCATCCAGCCGATGGATGACGTCTCTTCTTCGCATACGGGGGAATAAATATGAAAAAACTTCCTATATGGAAAATTCTAAGAGCCATTGCAGCTTCAATAGCAGCTGCCGCCGCCATTTTATCTGTCAAGCCTCTCTCGGAGAAAGTTGTTGCCGCTCCGGACATAGCATCGCAGTCCTCTATGCCCTCAAGCGAAGGCCAGCTGCATCTGAAGCCGCGGGCATCCGAAAAGTCCAGGCTTGAAGCCGCGCCTTCTCCGACTCAAGCGCCTTCCCCAACCGCTTCTCCCGCGCCTGATCTCATCCGACAGGCTTTGGTTTCTGTTGTAGGGGATCTTATGGTTCATTCCTGGCAACTTGACAATGCAAGGATACAGAGCACAGGCGCCTATAATTTCGAAAACTCCTTTTCAATGGTCAGAAAATATTTGATTGGCTCAGACCTTGCGCTGGGGAACCTGGAAACAACCTTTGCGGGGCCTGAGATCGGCTACAGCGACTATCCCATGTTCAATACTCCGGATTCTTTCGGCAACGCGCTGGCCGGCGCCGGATTCGACTTTCTTACGACAGCCAACAACCACAGCAACGACAAGGGCGAGGCGGGCATCCTAAGAACCATCCAAGTTCTGGACAAGCTCGGCCTGCAACATACCGGAACCTTCGCGAGCCAAGCCTCAAGGGACGAAATATCGATTGTCGAAGCAAACGGCATACGCCTTGCCATTGTCTCCTATACATACGGCACCAACGGGTTGAACCTGGTTCCGGGACATGAGTATACAGTGAATCTTCTAGACGAGGAACTGGTATTTAACGATATACAGCGCGCGAAAGCCTTGAATCCAGATTTCATAGTAGTCATGCCCCACATGGGGATTGAGTACGAAGAATGGCCGTCTCAAGCTTGCAAAGACTGGGCGGCGTTCATGTTCGAAGCTGGCGCCGACATAGTTCTTGCAAGCCACCCTCACGTCCTTCAGCCTATGGAATTCGTCAATGTGACCGACAGCGGCGGAAAATCCAGGACATGCTTTGTCATCTACTCGCTGGGAAACTTCATATCCTCCCAAAGGACTATACCCAGAGACGCCTCCATAATATTGAACCTGCACATGGAAAAACTCAACAATGACAAGGCTGTCCTGACCAAAGTCTCCTTCATACCCATATGGGTGGAGTTCGTCAATAAGAGCGGCGTTTACGACATCAAGACGCTTTCCGTCAATGACGCGCTAAAAGGCCTGGACGGAAACATCCCCGGGCTTCGCTCCGGGGATATCGCCAGGCTCAAGGCCGTCCATGACTCCGTTACAAAGATGTACTTGGGTCAGACAGTGCCTCTCGCAGAGATGAAAAATGAATACTTCATTTATTCTCCTGATTCATCGGAGCATGCAGCTTCATAATGCTCAGGAGCGCTTATGCCGATTTCAAATGCACCTGAATTGGAGCTTGAAAGTGGACAGTCCGGCCCCAAAATCGCTGCATTTGGCGCAAATCAGCATAGCTGCCCATAGGTATAAAACTTGATTGACAGAAAGGTGAATTTCATGGATACGAAGGAAATTTCAACTGCAGTAATAAAAAGGCTGCCTCGCTACTATCGTTATCTTGGAGATCTTCTCGAAAGAGGGGTTATGCGCATATCTTCAATGGATCTCAGCGAGAAGATGAACATAACAGCATCTCAAATACGCCAGGATCTCAACAATTTCGGATGTTTCGGGCAACAGGGCTATGGATACAACGTTGAAATGCTTCAAAATGAAATAAAGAGGATATTGGGCCTTGACAGGACTTACAAGCTTATAATCATTGGAGTAGGCAATCTCGGGCAAGCTCTGGCTGAATATGACAATTTCGAAAAGCGCGGCTTCAAATTCGTGGGCCTTTTCGATGTCAGCCTTGGTCTTATCGGAAAAGAGATCCGAGGGGTAAAAATACAAAGCATGTCGGAGCTGCGCGGTTTTTTGCAGGAAAATGAAATAGACATCGCCGTGTTCAGCATGCCAAAGAGCAACGCCCAGGAAGTTCTGGACATTGTGCTCAAAGCGGGCATAAAGGGAATATGGAACTTCTCCCATTTGGATCTTAAAGTAAATAAATATAAAGGGGTCAAAGTTGAAAACGTTCATCTCACAGACAGTTTAATGACCCTGTCGTATATGTTGAATGAGGATAAGCTAAAGGACCTGTAGGATTAAAGCCCTTAGCCGCGCCTCGCAGAGCTTGCAGGAAGGTTTTCTTCTAAGCTCCACTTAATCCGCAGGGTGGCTGATGGTTTAATGTTTAATGTTCAGAACTTTATCGTCTCGCCCATTGTGGGCTCAATAATCGGATACTTTACCAATTGGCTTGCAATTAAAATGCTCTTTCTTCCAAAGGAGGAGAAGCGCCTATTCGGCGTCCGCCTGCCCTTAACCCCCGGACTCATACCGAAGGAGCGCTCAAAGCTCACGCAAAAAGTGGCTGAGACCGTGGGCGGAAAGCTTCTGACTCCAGAGGTTCTCATGAATGAGCTGGATTCTGAAAAAACGAGCCGCGCCGTAGAAAGCCTTATGGATGAACTGATTCAGAAGCTGCGCCTTCAAGATCTGAGCATAGGAGACATCCTCATAAAGCTGTCTCCCTTCATTGGATCATCCGGCGAGACATTGGAAGCTCCTAAAGATGCGGCAGGTTCTTTCACATCTTCCGCCTCCTTGCCTGAAGAGCTCCTCTCGCCAGAACCGGAATTGGAATATATTCCTTTAGAGCCTGCCGGCTTCATCCTTCCCGGAAGCGAGGAAGAGCTTGCAAGAACTCACGCGGAAAGCGCGGGCTTCGGATGCGAGAGTCCCTTTCATGAGCATGCGGGGATCCCACGCCAAAATACCTCGGAATCCAGCGCCGCCGATGCAGCCGTCCCGAACGCGGAGACGGTTTCGCCCAGTCCCAAGCAAGCTTTTTTGACTATGATAATTCGCCGCGTCAAGCCGTTCGTATTGACTCGGTTTTCAGCTTACCTGGAAGCGGCTGAATTCACTGCCTTGATCAGAAGCGCAGGCGCCAGCCTGCGCGGGATGATCCCTCCCGAAAAATCCGTAGGCGACATTCTTCCCGCTTCAGCGATTGAAGGTATGAAAGATTATCTGAAGGAAAAATCCCCTTCCATGGCCGAGTTCATATCGCATACGCTTGAGGATAACCCAGCGGTTGACTATCAGCTGGCAAAGCTTGTAGAAAAGATCATTAGCGACAACCTGGGATCTTTCATAGGCCTTTTTCTTAATTCCCAAAAGATTTGGATGAGCATCAAGGCGGAGTTCATCGCATTTCTTTCGGACGAAGCCAATCAGGAAATGATGATCGGCAAATTAAGCGGTTTCATCTATTCATTCATGAATGCGAACGCTTCGGAAATATGGGGCAAAATAATTGAAGCCGTTGCGGTGCCGGCTCCCGGTGATAAAGACTGGGCTGACAATCTCGCAACTGCCGTAAGAGCCGCTGAGATAGACGGAGTTCCCATTGAATCGAAGGCGACCGACATGTTCTTTGACGTGCTGGAGCAACTCATGTCGAGCTTATACGACATGCGTCTGAACAGCTTGATGGATCTGGCCGGAAATGACAGGTTGATTCTCCTCAAATCTTCCGTCATGGAGCAGATAAGGATTATAATTGCCAAGGGCGCATCATTCATAGCGCAGAGCATGGACGTGCAAGGCATGGTGAAGAATAAGATGGACGCCTTTGACATAGATGAAGCGGAAGATATAATACTCTCAGTTGTGAGCCGGGAACTCAGCGCCATAACTTGGCTCGGCGCCGTGCTGGGGCTGATCATAGGGTTTATGCCGGGCATAATCGGCTTGTTTTAGAGTAGGTTTAAAAGGCCGGGGGAGGGGTTGCGCTACGCAGCCCCTCCCCCGGCCCTTTCCAGTCAAATGAACCTGCATTGAAGGGTCGTCCACTTCCAAGGCGCGAAATGCCGATATCAATCGCGCTCGGCGCGGCCAAGCTATACTGATTTAGAGTCTAATGCACCGATGGACTTTCGAGTGCGCATCAGTATAATGCAGGCAGTTTCCAATGCTCATCAGCATATGCCGAGCGATGGCGCATCGGAGCTTCGCCGGCGCATTTGCACGCCTATCTTACGCAAGTGCCTTCAGGAACCAAATCATCCGCAAATAACACTTTGCAGCCGCATGCGCCGTTAGTAGCCGCCAGAAGCATCCCTTGGCTCGTAACTCCAGCGATCCTCGCAGGCTTGAGGTTCGCGGCGACAATTATCTTGCGGCCTGTCAGCTCCTCGCAGGAATACTCGCCTTTGAGGCTTGAAACGATTACGCGCTCTCCTAAGCCGTCATAGACCGTAAGCTTGAAGCAGTTGTTGGACTTTCGGATCTCCCGGCATTTGAGCACCTTGCATACGCGCAAATCCACCGCTTCAAAGGATTCCATCGATATTTCATCCCTTATCGGCAAAACCGGATCGCTGGCCCCGTATACCCTTTCACCTTTGGGCTGCTCTTCAGCGCACCCTTCATCTTCCCCTTCAAGCCTTGGCGCGGAGAAATCCAGCAGAGGCAGGTAATCGGAAGGTTCCAGCGCATACAAAAACAGATACAGCCTTGGACCCGCATCCTTGTCTATGAGCAGGCGGTATATGTTGGCGAAGAAGGCGGCTTGCTTCTTCTTTGCGGCGCCCTTGTCCATAGACGCGCCTCCATGGGCTTTAATGATGTCGTACAGCTTATGGTTAAGTTCATCCATGCTGTAGCCGCCTGCGGCTATAAATTCCTTGAGAGTCTTTACATCTTCTTTCTCCTCTTCGGAAAAAGCCTCATAGGCCGTCCAGTTTCTGTCTTTCCTCAAAGCGTTTCTCTTATCAGGCGCGCACTGCTCTATCCAGTACCGGGCAAGCGGCAGCCTCTCCTCTATGCCTTCCCTTGAGCAGGATACGCTTATCTTTTCAAAGAGCTTTATCATCAGGTCTACATTGAAATTCACAATAGAACCCAGTTCCACGATTAGATTTAGCGGCACAGGAATTATTTCCCTGCCTTCGATCATAGAATTTTCCATTACCGTCTTAACCGACTCGTCTGCAGTTCCTTCGATATAGGCTTTATACTGGGAGTCAAACTCATGGTACTGGCGCAGTATGCCGTCATCGAAGCAAAAATCAAAGGCCTTGCCGGGTTCTGTTTTAGAGTAGAGCCATAAAATAACTTGAGGCTGGTAAATTTTCAGCAAATCCGCCGGAGTCAGGTTAAGTCCGGTAGAGCCTGACATCTTTCCGGTCGTCCCCTTCAAGCCAATAAACTCATAGCCTTGGAATAGAGGCGCAGGGTAGTTGAAAATCTTCTCGGATATGACCTTGCTGGTTTGGTAGCTGCCGTTGGGAGCGGCGTGATCCTTGCCTCCCGGTTCAAAATCCACCTGCTCGTAAAGCCATCGCATAGGCCAGTCTACTTTCCAAGCCAGCTTGCAGTTAAAGTCCTTCATGAAGTCCATTGCGCCGTGATAGCCGCATGCGCATTCATATTCAGCATGAATGCAGTCTTCCGACAATTTAGAGATCCACGTTGAATCCTTGCGGCATGCCGGGCAGTATATGCTTACAGGGTAGTACGAATCCTTTTCGCCTTCAGACGAATCCTGCGTGCGGAAACTGTCCAGTATGTCAAATATCTCAGCCCTGCGCCGCAAAGCGTGAATGACATGCTCTTTATACGCCCCGCTTCTGTAAAGCCGGGTCTGATGCCTGTATTCCATTTCAATTCCGAACTTTATTACTGCAGCCTCAAATTCACGCTCAAAATGATCAGCGAAGCTTTGAGCTCCATCTGGAAATGGATTTTTAACATCCGAATAAGGATAGCCTATAAAGCGCTCCATGTCTGGATCTGCTTCCCTGACATTTTTGGGAATTTTCCGCAGGCGGTCGAACTCATCCCAAGAAAACAGCAGCCTTGACTTTTTTCCTAGCCTGACTAGAGCTTTCGCGACAAACAGGCTTGTTGCAATATCGCGAAAGTTTCCGATATGAATAGAGCCGGAAGGGCTGATCCCTGCTGCGCAAGTATACATCTCTTTATCTGGGTTGCGTTTGATCACATCCTGCGCAATCCTCTCTGACCAGTGCATTCTAAAACCTCCAATTATACTGAAATTCCCATTTGGAGCTTGATTATACAGGTTTCAATGGATAATCAAGCTCCAAAAAAGTAACATTTGATGAAAAGCGGTATAGTGCGAAATGCCGATATCTGCATTTCGCACCTTGAAAGTGGATAAAAAACCCAAAAATCGATGCATCTTACTGCAAATCAGTATAATAAGCCCAACTTATAGTTTATCGCAAATAAAGTAAGTTGCGAAATTGTTTGATTTCTGCAAACGTCCAGGAATCCTTTCAGCCTAATTGCTTGCGAGCTCTCGTTGTCCTGTGAAAATGGCAAGATTGGCCTCTAGGTATGCCGATTTGTCGTCTATGAGCCTATTTTAGCTAATTTTTCCGCTTGCAAGTCGCGATATGCCGATATCAACGGCACTCGCTGCGCAGTCAAGCTTAAGCAGGAATTTCAATATGCCCATCTATACCGATTCTCATTCTTCTATGAAAATCATCATGCATAAGTTATTGAGAAATAAGCAAAAAAGCTTTCGGAAAAATCCGAAAGCCTTTTTTGAAGCGACTCAGAAGGGGCTCGAACCCTCGACCTCCGGCGTGACAGGCCGGCGCTCTAACCAACTGAGCTACTGAGCCAATGAAATTGGCTGCATTCGTGGCATCAAACCCCGAACATTAGATAGTATACAAGAAGCCTGGAGGTTTGTCAACATGTTTCCTAAAAGTTTTCGAAAATTTTTCTGCCGCTACGCCAGAGTTTTCATCAAGTAAAAGTTGGCTTTCTCATTCAAATCTAATGAATTTGATCCGTTATTATATGTTTAGATGCTTTCGAAATCAAGTTGCAAAATAGATGGATCCTCTGTAGCTCCCTATACTGCTTTTCATATAAAATCACCTTTTTTGGAGCTTGATTATACAGCGAGTGCAAAATGCCGATCTCGGCATTTCGCACCACTCAATGGATAATCAAGCTCCAAAAAAGAAACATTTGATGAAAAGCGGTATATTAGCCCCAGAATAGGCCAGCAGGCCCTTTACGGCTGATGTCTGGCTTTTCCGCTTTTCTATCCTGGAAAAACCGCTGCTCATGAAAAATCGCGCTTGTTGGGCCGGCGGTTTTTTCCTCTTGCAAAATGCGTGGCGCTTCCAGGGGATCCAGCCGTCGGAAGCTCCCGCTCGAAAATTTCAGCGCGGCATGAAGGCCAAATGGACAAAGGCAGAGTTCCAATTCCGGAGCCTGCGGGCTGCCCCTCGCCGGCCGCCTTCTCTGCATTTAAAGGCCAGCCTTCGCGTCCTTTGTACATTGCAGATCCCTATTTCTGGATATTTTGCGGATATCATGCAAAATATCAGGAGGAAATCTGCGGCAAGATTCTTTCGTCCCTTGGGAACCTGCCAGTTTCGATGGGGCGGATTTTAGAAAACGCCAGGTCGAGGCTGCCCTGCTATAACATTATACCAATCAGCATTAATATTAATCTCGGTTTTGGATCCATCTTTAGCGCGCTGAAACAGTTTCAAAATCACTATGCCCCTTCGGCTATACTCCGTTTTTTGAGGCTCTTCATACCGTTGATATTTTCGGCTCAAATTCCCCTTCATGCTAAACTAAACAGCCATCAAAAGCGTATATATGAAAAAGGAGCTGTTTTCTCCCCCAGAAACACTAAAATTCGTCTGATTTCTTCTGCATGCTTGTTTTACCTTTCGCCTTAATATTTAGCGTAATCAGCATTGGAGCATTTTTCGCCAAAATACGCTTGCACATTGCTTATTGCCGCGAACTTCTCCGACGCATTCAATATGCTTAACATCAACAACCCACTACCTAATGTCTGCCGCCTAAACACTCCGACATTTGAGGCGGAGGCTTGCGCGGCAAGCCCTGGTCAGCTAGCCTAAGCCTTGATTGGCCCCGCCATCCAAGAATGCATAGGCGCTCCGGAGTATGTGCTCTAGCCCCGGACTCTGCGGCTTATATCTGAACAGCCTTGATGGGCGGGAACAGCGCTATAAGCGTACAAACCCTTAGGACAGCTTTGGCGAAAGGCAACTAACTCCAGCACCCAGGATGCTTATAGCAATATGCATGCAACGCGGGAGGCGTCAACCCCTCTGCATTTTTTAAGAAGCCGCCTCATTCGCACTATAGCTATTATCTTGCCAATTCCCCGCGCCGTTTAAAGAGGCGGGGCCTCCTTGGCGACAATAGAAGAAAGGACGTTGCCGTTGAAACCGATAAAAGTTGTTAAAATTCTTCTCGCCGCTTCAGTGCTTCTCATTTTTCTAAGCTCTTGCAACAAGAGGCTTGAAGGCAAGTATGTTGGGGAGACTATCTTTGGCATTAAAGTCTCCCTTGAATTTACAAGCGAAGACGTCACCAGCAATATTTTGGGGATCCCCATGACAGGAACCTATGCCATAGAAGGTGATGAACTCACAATCTCTTTCACTGTCCTCGGTGAAACCACTAATATCAAGGGGCAGTTGATGAAGAACAAAGTCCTTATTGAAGGCGTTTCATTCGTAAAGCAGAAAAACCCCAGTTAAGTGTACTGATTTTCATATAAAATAAACTTTTTTGGAGTTCCAAAAAGGGAACATTGAATGAAAATCGATATAGAAGCTTCTTAAAAAGAGACGCTACTGTATTTCTCTCAAACTGCAAATCAAAATAAAAAGAGGTGCATCCTAGATGCACCCCCAGGTGCATCCTAGATGCGCCTCTTTTTTTATTCTGATGCAGATATGCGTATTCAGGCAAATCTGATTCGCTCATCTTTTCTTTGCATTGAGAAGTTCTCCAAGAGCCGCTGCCGCCGCTTGAAGCGTCGCCTCCACGCCTACCGGCATTTTCGTATGCCCCACTCCGCGCTTTGCCGGCGCGCTCGGCGCTTTGTCGTAGTCCCGCGCCATGCTGTGCATGCCTGTGTGAATTGATTCAGCGAATTCCGAAGCAATGAATGGCTGTCCGCTGCTTGTGAAATACCAGCTGGGGGGAGAGGCAACCAGATGATCAAAATTTCCCGCCCACTTGTCAGATATCCCCAAAGCCATGGCAAACGGAAGGATGTTATAAAAGTAATTAGGATTTTCATAGATTAAGAATTCGACTCTGCTTTTTTGAGCGCTAAGCAGATAATTTTTAAACCCCAGTAAAAGTTCCTGATATTCGCTTCCCAATTCAGTACGCGTCCTGGATCTATACGCAAGTACAAGTGATGCCAGCGTTGCGGCAAAGGCAAAAAGAAAATTCAAGAAATACCCCATCAGAAGCCCGTAGAGAATAAATATTCCAGCCATGCTCCCCAGAGCAATTACAGTTGCCGGACTCTGGCTCTTCCTTTCAAATGTGCTAGCCATAGCATTCGCAATCATGAGAGGTATATTTGAAATAAAAAGCACAAGCGCGGACCAGCCTATAGAGATGAAAAAAGAAGCGGCGAATGAATAGCCTTTAAAGTCGGCCATCACTGGAGCAAGCGCGATTGATATGCAAAGCAGAGCTGGAAGGCGTACAAGCATGGTCTTGAAAAAACTCTTTGTAAATATTTTATCGTAAGCCTCTTCATATGATTTCTCAAGCTTTTCAGCCGCAGATTGCATGGCAAAATAGAAGCTGTTCCTCAGTTCTGCCGTGCTTACCATATCATTGTGCCCATAGGCGAACATCATATCGAACATGTATCTTTCATATGCCTTTGCGTCAGGTTCCAGAGAGCACAGCTTTCTGAAGACGTAGGCCTTCTTTTTCCTTGCGTCCTTCTGCTTTGGCAATTCTATTATATCCAAATAGCCCTTGTCAGCCCAGTAGAGGATCAAAGATACCATGTCCAGCTGATCTGCGCTGCCGTCAATCATATATCCCATGTCTGCGGGAGTGAGGCCTTTGGGAGGATAATATTCCAGCGCAGGGAACAGCTTGCGTCCTTTGAAGATGTGGAAAAGCCAAAAGCTCAGAGCTTCAACGGGGATTATGAACAAGAAGTAGAGGGACATCGGCATGCTTGTGTCTTCAAGCGTTTTCGCAGAGGCAAAATACCCTTCTGGAAGCTGCAAAGACATGGTTATTGAGTCTCCTGCGGCTATTGAGCCGTTCACCTTGCCCTTTAAAGTATTTCCTTCAATTTCATATTTTACGTCAGCAGGCAGATCTTGCATGTCGCCATAATAAAACTTCAGCGTATCCTCTTTAAATGGATGGGGCATATGCACCGAAAAAGAAGCGGCTTCCACCTTAACCTCGCAGGTAGCGGAAACAGAGTGAAGGAAAAAATCCATGTCGGCGAGATCGTCTTTGCCGAATGAGTGCGCATAGGTCAAAGCCCAAAGCTTTTCACCAGAAACATCCTCAAGAGGATCTCCAATTACAACCCTGGCATACATATTATCGCTATCAACAGAATATGAAAACGGAGCTCCAATCACTGAAATATCAGTCGCCAGCACAGGCTTTCCAGATGAAGTCAATGGGATTGCGGATTCAATCACCCGCTCTTCTCCGGAGAAGGTCAACGCATATGATTCCGTGATTTGAAGGGTGTTGTCATCACCTACTGCTATGTCCACATCCAAGCTGCTGATGACTATATCATCAGCATATACGGGTGTGCCGAAAGAAAGAGAAAGGATAAATAAAGAAAAAGCGGCAAAGAACATCTTCATGCGATCCCTCCTCACGGAAGATTTTTTGTATCGAAGATGCGAGGAACACTGTACTGGACTAAATGCCGCGGGGGCCGGAAGATATACTGCTTTTCATATAAAATTACCTTTTTTAGCCTGATTATACAGCGAGTGCAAAATACCGATATCAGTCGCACCACTCACTGGACAGTCAACAAAAAAGGATATTTGATGAAAAGAGGTATAGCCTTAATGCATCATGTTTCGCCAAATTTTCGCCTGTCTAGATCCACATAAGCATAGTCCGCAAGACTCAAGGGCGCGGTGAAGTCTTAGTCCCTTTAACTTTAGTCTGCTCAATAGCTCAGCTAAAAAACATTTTCTTGTCCCTTGCGCGATTGAAATCATACAAGCGCTATGCACGCTAAACCTGGCTTTATATAATGCTTCCAAAACGAGGCATTGCAATTTTCTATTTTGCGCCAATTTATTCCTTCAATTATTATAATTCAGCAAATACTAGTCCAGCTTATCATAGCATCTTTCTATAGTCAAGAGATTGCAACAATTGTCAAATCAGAAAATCATCTCAAACCTCAGGAAACAAGCGTCTACTTATGCTGGAAGCTTTATTGGCCTGGACTATTCGCAAGGCTTCATCATTGACCCGGGCCTAAAAAGACAATATGATTCGGCCTGAACACGCTTGAAAGTCCAGCTTTCCGGGTTAGGATCATCTAGGGGGCAAGTCATAATCCCGAAGGAATTTCATGCATTCAGTCAAACAATGGAATATTTCCCATATATCGCACTAATTGAATCTTTTCTGCTTTTATTAACTGAACAAAAATTCCCAGTAGTCGATGCCAATCTGGAGATTCACAGGTTAACTGGCTGTCGTGAAAAGTGCTTATAATCTTTGGGTTGTTATACCGATTTGCAGTCAAATGCACCTGTTTTGGAGCTTGTTACCGATTTTCATCAAATGTTCCTTTTTTTGTTGATTTTCCATTGAGTGGTGAAAAATGCCGATATCAATAGCACTCGCTGTATAATCAAAAAAAGGTAATTTAGTACGAAAATACATTTTATGGACATTTGTC
>JAISZB010000196.1 GCA_031269465.1 Clostridiales bacterium
GAAGAAATTCTGAAGGCCGCTTTGTCCAAAAGGCGAATCAAGCGCATATATTCGCAGCCTGAAACTTTCGCATCCGCAAATTCCAACTATAATGAACCCGGCTTGGATCCAGGGGCTGAGAATTCGGGAAAGGCCGCCTAGGCGCGCTTGGCCGGCAAAAAGCCTGGCGGCATGAAAATTAGGCTGAATAAAATTTAAAATACATAATTATTTAATGATAAAACTATGCCTTGAAGCGCTTAATTTCGATGCCTTTGTTCAATTATATTATATGTGGATTGAAGTTTCACCACCAAACCTGAAGCATTCATCCCCCTAGGATTTTGGAACGCCAAAATGAAGTTGGCGCTGCGCGGCACCCTCCGCAACCACCAATATTAACAGGTTAATGGAATCGACAAAGATATGGATAATTTACTTAATTTATCAATTTCAATTTAGAACAATTAAAATCGATAATTGCAGAAAGCTAAATGCTTATTAGCTATTTAGAATATAAAAGTTCTAAGCTACCTCGATTTCAATTTTACTAAAATGAATTCGAATGTATATTCTGAACAATGAATTATATTTATGTATATAATTAACAAACAATCTCTAATTATAATTTTTACGGATTCAAGGAAAATGATATAATGATATAGATTTTTATACAAATAAATATACACCGTTTTGGAACATTCAAAATGCAGGCTTATAGTTTATCGAATACTTTCGCCTCCGTCGTGGATTTTTTCGCTCGCCGCCCGGCTGTTTGGGATCCCATGCGACCGTTTCCTTCGACCTTTGCCGGATCATCTTCGCCGCTTCCCCTGCCAGCCTGGAAGCGGCAGTCCTGAGAAGGCGGATGAATTGCCCGAAAGGATCGATAAGGGCTGCGTTTTGTCGGTTCTCCGCGGATGCTTGTTGAATTTGCCGATCCGGCCCTCCTCCGCGATCGCCTCCGCCCCCGGCAGTCGGCCGACGCGAGGCTGTCCATGTACGCGACGGCGAAGAAATCCCGCCTTATGGGGAGCTCAGCCTTGCAGGAAAAGCTCTCCAGCTGGAGCTTCGGCTTGGCCGGCCGCTGCCCGCCCTCAACCCCCCAGCGCATGAATGCGGCTCTTTAAAGGCCTTCATCCCCATGCGCCCGTCGAAAAGACTGGCGGCGGGAATTTCCCGCCCGCCAGATTCAAGGCCGAATTTCAGGATTCTCGCGGCCATGCCGCCGGATCCGGCGCGCTTGAGGAGGATCCTTCCGCCGCCCGCCTTCCGCGCGGCGGCGTCCTGGCTGAAGCTCTTCGGAGCGCGCACAGCGCAGGCGGATCCCAGCGTTTCCAATTTATGCATGGGATCGAAGGGCGGACAGCCCCGATCGAAGACGGCCGGCTCCCTCGCGGAGCGCCCTTTCTCCGAAAGCGGGTCCATGCGCCTTTCAGCCATGGCTCTCCCGTCCGCCGGCAAAGGATCCATCTCCGCGCCGGCCGCAACTTGGCTGCATATGCCGCGGATAATCGAGGCCTGCGCCGACGGCGCGCCCTTTTCCGGCAGCCGTATCTCTCGTGAGAACATCCATTTCCGCGAAGATCCTACGGATATTCGCAGGCGAAGGCGTCGATTTGGAGGCGGCCCGGCAGTCCTTCCGCGAGGCGGGGGCCAAAATAAAGCGGGAGGCGTTCGAACGATTGTTTGACGTTGCTGTCGAGCCCGGCTGCAGCGGATATTTCCAAACATGGCGCGGATATAGGGTTTCTGCATAAGACGGGAGCAGAATCGCGCCGCCCGCAGCGGATGCGCCCGCGGAGGCGGATGCAGGGGCCGGAAAAGGATGTGACGACTGCGCAGGCTTCGATTATCTGCGACATATACAGCCAAGTTGCGGCCGGCGCGGAGATCGACCCTTTGCCGGCGGACGGGAGGACAATGGCTGAAAGGCGCCTGGACTCTCTTTCGGAGAAAGGGCGCTCCGCAAGGGAGCCGTTCATCTTCGATCGGGGCTGTCCGCCCTTCGATCCCATGCATAAATTGGAAACTCTGGGATCTGCCTGCGCTATGCGCGCTCCGAAGAGCTTCAACCAGGACGCCGCCGCGCGGAAGGAGGGCGGCGGAAGGATCCTCCTCAAGCGCGCCGGATCCGACGGCATGGCCGCGAGAATCCTGAAATTCGACCTTGAATCGGGCGGGCGGGAAATTCCCTCCGCCAGTCTTTTCGACGGGCGCATGGGGATAAAAGCCTTTAAGGAGCCGCATTCATGCGCCGGGGGGGTTGAGGGCGGGCATCGGCCGGTCAAGTCGAAGCTCCAGCTGGAGAGCTTTTCCTGCAAGGCTGAGTTCCCCATAAGACGAGATTTTATCGCCGTCGCGTACATGGACAGCCTAGCGTCCGCCGACTGCCGGGGGCGGAGGCGATCGCGGAGGAGGAGAGGGCCGGCAAAAACAACAGGCATCTGTGGAGAACCGACAAAACGCAGCCCTTATCGATCCTTTCGGGCAATTTCATCCGCCTTCTCAGGACGGCGGCTTCCAGGCTGGCCGGGGAAGCGGCGAAAATGATCCGGCAAATGTCGAAGGAAACGGTCGCATGGGATCCCAAACAGCCGGGCTGCGAGCGAAAAATCCACGCCGGAGGAGAAAGTATTCGATAAACTATAAGCCTGCATTTTGAATGTTCCAAATGCGGTATGTTTATTTGTATAAAAATCCATATTATTATATCAGTTTCCTTGAATCCATTAATTATTATAATTAGCTATTGTTTGTTAATTATATTCATAAATATAATTCATTGCTCAGAATTTACATTCGAATTCATTTTAGTAAAATTGAAATCGAGGTAGCTTAGGCTTTTATATTCTAAATAGCTAATAAGCATTTATCTTTTTATAATTATTAGTTTTAATTGTTCTAATTTGACTTTGTTAAATTAAGAAATTATCCGTATCTTTGTCGATTAACCATTAACCTGTTAATATTGGGGGAGGATCCCAGCCTTTTGCTCAATTCTTCTTCGCTCGGCGCGTCGCTGTGGGTTTTCATATAATCATCTCCTTATCCCAGTTGTACACCGGATAAGAAGCTTTGCAGACGCGCAAATATCTACAACAGCAGGCGGATTTAATTAAATTTCATTAAATCGAATCAATTTAAATTGATATTTTGTCGAATACGGTTGATTCAGCAAAAAATATCATTTAATTTTGACTTGGAGAGTGATTGTAATTTATTCAATTATTCAGCGCAATTCGACATATGCAACTTATTCCAATTAAGCAAAGCTGCATTGTGTACGCCACAAAACACCAGTTAACGCATTATGTAATGGGCGTTAAATTGTCCTGCAAATTTCCACTTCCTTGGTGCGATTGATATCGGCAATAGCGCTCGCCGTACAGTCAAGCTCTAAGACAGGGTTTCATATGAATCAGCAAGCCAGCAGGCGCGCGCAGCCAGCAGTTCGTTTTCCCGGGCGGCACTATGCCCTTTAACGCTGCATAGCCCCCTAAAATCACAATGGGCGGCACAATATCCGCTTTGCAGTCAATTGCGACTATTTTGAAGCTTGATTATCCGCTGCGCGTCAAGCTCCAAAACAGTCGCATCCATATGCAATGAGTATCTGAAAGCGCTTCAATCAGAATCTGCGAACCTGAACTCATTGCTATAATTCGTCTTGAAGATATCAAAGACTTCATCCAGAACTTTCTGGTCTGTCACCGAGATAAGGTTCAACACTTCAGCGCCTTCCTGATTCTCAACCTTCATTATGATGATGGATAAGAATTCATCTTCCCATTCATATTCATCTTGATCCTCGCTTTCGGCTTCATCTTCTTCATATTCTTCATCTTCATAAAATACATCTGATAGCACCATATATTTTTCACCGTCAAGCTCTATTGAAGCAAGGAAATCAAGTTCATGTTCCTGATCGTCATCATCTAAGAGAACAACTGTATTCAATTCACAACACACCTTTTTTAGCTATTTCTAGCTGATTTTTACCTCAAGCAGTTAATTAAACCAATTTGCAGTCAAATGATCCTTTTTTAACCTGTTTTTGTGAGCAGAATAATCAAGCTAAAAATAGTCGTTAATTTTATCATTCAAGCCTAAGCAACTCTCGCTTCATAGGGATAATCTACCAATAAAAGTCTACAGATTATCGGCCATATGCGCCTGTTTATTGCTAATCATCCATTTTCAAAGTGCGAGCGCCGTTTTCTCATTTCACACTCGCTATACAGTCAAGCTTCATAGAGCGACTTTTCATCCGCAATTCAGGATAAAAATCCAGTCTTTCAATGATACCTCTTTTCATCAAATGTTTTTTTGGAGCTTGACTGTCCATTGAGTGGTGCGATTGATATCGGCATTTGCACTCGCTGCATAATCAAGCTCAAAAAAAGGCAGTTTAGTACGAAAAGCAGTGTATGTGGATTACCAAGCCTGAAAAATCTGAACTTTCATTGCTCATCAGTATATCACAGAGAATCTGCTAATACAACTCAATCTGACTCCATAATGCAGATTTGCAGTCCATGGTCTTATTATGCGGCTAGACTGCCCGCTTTCAGAGCTCATTCATTCAGCAAGACTTCCGCTTTCATAGCGCTCTATGGGCTAAACAGGCAGTTTTATAAGAAAATCGGTATTTTATGGCCAATGTGATATCAATTTTCATTGCCTTGTGCTATACTAATTCGCATATGAAATGCTTATAGCTTGAGCTCGGTTATACAGAAAGCGTGAAATGCCGGTATCGGCATTTCGTACCTAGAAAGTGCGCAACCATGCTTAAACATAGGTTCGTTTGACTGCAAATCAGCACATAACCTGATGCAGGGAAAACGCAATCCTTTCATATCAAGCATCCGCCATAAAACTCTGAGGCTATAGCTAAGAGTTTCATTGCGAAATGTTGAAATATGTGGTATACTTTGCTGGTTAGCTGTACTTGATTTAATCAGCAGCCGTCCAAAAGGAACTGCAAAGCTAGAAAGGGCGTGAACGTCTATGCCAATCCCGCTAACTGGGGACGCCTCAGGGAAGCTGCCAGCCTCAGGCGAATTGAGTCAAACCAAAGCTGCAAGCCCAGCTGATGATGTTATAAACCAGGCATCAAGGCGCCAAATTGCCGTTGGCGCAAAGACGTTCTGGTCTGATGCCATATCTTTGGATCTTGACGGTTGCACTGCGCAAGACTTAGCTATCCTTCCATCTTTCCCTAATCTAAGGATGCTGCACTTAAGAAACTGCCAGACTAGCGATTTCTCCAGCTTGTCTCTTCTGCCCAAGCTTAAGGGCCTTTACTTGGACAAGAGCTCCATTGATGATTTGACGCCTTTTACAAGCCTCAAAAATCTAACGCAGCTTAAGCTTGACGAGAATGGGCTTAATGATGTAAGGCCTCTGGCGCTAATTTCCCAAATAACCAACCTGTCACTGGATAAAAACAGCATAGTGGACATCTCGCCTCTTGCGGCCCTTGCGGATCTGACCCATCTTTCCCTGAGGGGAAACAGCATAAGCGACGTGACGCCCCTTGCTGGGCTTTCAGAGCTTCGCAGGCTAGATTTGGAGTCCAACTTGATTCATGACGCCTCTCCTTTATTAAAGCTTGTTGAGCTTCATTATTTGAATTTGGACGGCAATCCGATAGACTGCGCCAACGTGGCTTCGTTGAGGACTCAGCTTCCAAAGATCGCCCTCTTCGATTCAAAGTCCGCCGATGCGGTCGATAATAAAGAATCTCACAGTTTCCCTATATCTCTGGATGGACGGCTCTTTTCAAAGGACGCGTCCGAACTCAGGTTCCCAATGTGGAATACGGATGTATTCAACCTCTCCATATTGTCGGAGTTTAAAGATCTCGAATCGTTGGAGCTGTCTGACGAAAGGATTTCAGACATAAGCAATCTCAATTCGTTGAACTTGAAGTCATTGAAGCTGCGCGGCACGCTGGCGCAAGAGGGAGCCTTGAAGGCAATCAGCTCAATGTCAAGCCTTGCGCGCTTGGACATATGGGGAAGCCGGATCAATGACCTGCAGCCTCTTTCGACGCTTGGGAATCTTGAGATTCTTAATTTGGATTCAAATGACATATTTGATTTAAGCCCGCTTAAAAACCTCAAAAATCTAACTGAACTCACTTTGAGCAAAAATAAGCTTCTTATAGACATAAAGCCTGTATCAGACCTTGTATTGCTTAGATATCTAGATCTGAGCGAATGCAGCATTTCAGACATATCGCCTTTGGCAAGCCTTGAACGGCTTGAACGGCTGGCGCTAAACGGCAATTACATAGTAGATTTGTCACCGCTTAAAAATCTCAAAAATTTGAAATATTTAGTTATTTCATCTAACCGTGCTGTAGACATAGCGCCTTTGGCGGGACTAACTGAGCTTGAAAGCCTAAGGCTCGATCATAATCTGATTTCAAGCGCTCAAATGCTTGCTTCTCTTGCAAAGCTCGAGAAGCTGGATCTGCAGTTCAATAAGATATCTAGCCTTGGCTGCGTTCCGAAGATCAAATGCAAGCTGCCCTCCGTAGCCTTCAACTTGATATCCGATATATCGACTATAGGAGAATTCGATATAGGAACCGAGCTTAATCTATCTTACAACCATATATCAGATCTGACTCCTATTGAGAAGCTTGTTGATCTAGAAGCCCTTGATCTTAGCAGAAACTGGATAAGTGACATATCTCCTCTAGCTAAGCTTAAAAAGCTTAAAAATCTCAATCTAGACCAAAACCAGATAGTAAGCTTAAAACCGCTTTCAAAGCTAAATTCATTAGAAAATCTGAGCCTGAATAAAAATCAGATAACAGATCTTGAGCCTCTGATAGGGCTAACCCATTTAAAAACCCTCAACCTGGACAAAAACCCTGTTTGGGATTTCTCTCCTCTTAGCAAGTTAAGCGCCTTGTCTACACTGCATTTTAGGAAAAATTTCGCCTCTGAGGAAAAGACTGCTGAGCTGTTGGATAAGATACAAACTCGCAACAAAAATAAATATGCCATGTAATTGACGACATAAGCCTTGAACATAAGCGAACACTTCCCATTTCAAAGCGTTCGCTTTTGTTTTGCCTCGAAATTCAGGCACTTTATTATGCCTGGCGACTAGAAGAAGGTGATTTGAAGTGCGCTACACTCTCATGAATAAAAATATAGAATTGCTGGTAATGGATGTCGATGCCAAAACTGGACGCATCAATGAATTATGCGGCATCAGAAATGAGAATTCTCAATACTTGCCTATCGAGCTAAGCCAACTGGGCAGTTACGGGGGCGCAAAAAGCAGGCTCACTGATTGGTGGAGGAACAGGATAATCCCGTCCAGCCGCATAGGGATAAATGAAGCCCTGTCCAAAATAAGCTGCTCTGATTCAGATTCCTTGGCTGTAAAATCCTTAGGCTTGAATTTGTCCGACCAATATTGGATAAGGCCGAACGCAGAAGTGAAATGGGAAAACGTCAACTTTTTCACGAATGATTTTTCCGAGGACATAGGAAATCTCCTTCTGAGCGGACGATGGACTGGAGGCTCATTAATCTCTCCAGATAGCGCGACAAACGGCATCGTGCGAAAAATGTGGAAAATTATACGAGGAAGGAGGTGCCTCTTCAAGGGAAGCTTTCAAGAAAGCTTCCAGACAGAGCCATTCAGAGAAGTCTTTGCAAGCAAGATGCTTTACAAACTTCTGGATGGATTAGAAAAGCGCTACCACGTCCTTTACGGGCTTCTATTCAACACTTCAGGCCTTACTAGGTCGGTTTATTCAGTGTGCGAAAATTTCGTAACGCCTGATACCGAATATGTCGCCTTCAATCAGATAAA
The DNA here is from genome assembly GCA_031269465.1 of Clostridiales bacterium. Classification (GTDB taxonomy): domain Bacteria; phylum Bacillota; class Clostridia; order Lachnospirales; family WQUN01; genus JAISWZ01. The sequence continues at coordinate 7,825 of JAISZB010000196.1, forward strand.
CGCCTCATACAAAAGGCCTGTTCGCATGAGTCCTTTCGATTTCTGCGCCAGCTTTTATGGAAGCAAAAAATGGGTTTTGGAAGTAATGCTTATTCTGGACTATATAGTTCTTAATGAAGATCGCCATTATGGGAATTTCGGCATAATAAGGGATGTGAACAGCTGCGAGATATTAGGGCCTGCGCCTATATTTGACACAGGCTCTTCCTTGTTTCACGACAGGGTAGCCATAAACCCGAAAAGTTTGGCTTCCATGCCCTTCAGCTCAAACTTTGAGAAGCAGCTAAACTTCGTCGACGTAAAAAGGTACAGGGAGCAGCTTATAGGATTGCAATGGGTTTATAAGGATTTATTCTATCAATCCTTTGACGGGTGCTTTGAGGATAAGTCACGCATTGATAGGCTGTGCGACATTGTGGGAATTCAGATTTCCAAGCTTTTGCGCATTGCGGACTCAAGATAGCAAATAAGGCTTTTAAAAAGTCTCAAGTACAAGGAATAACCAAAAAGGAAGGAAGTGATTCTTATGGAATGCCTTGAAAAATCAATCAAGGAGCTGGAGGCTTATTTACCTCCTTTAACAAGGCGGCCTGACTTCGACTCTTTCTGGAGCGAATCCATAGCGATTGCGCGTTTGAATCCTCTCTCTCCGAGGATTCAGCCCATTGACTATCCTCTTCCAAACATTCAGGTCTATGACATATCATTCCTAGGCTTCGACAGCACCAGGATTCATGGCTGGCTTCTTGTTCCCATTAATTCTGATTCTTCTAAAATTCCGTGCCTTATTCATTATCATGGCTTTACGGGCAATCGCGGGCTTCCTTTCGAGTTTACGCCATGGCTTATGTTGGGAGCGGCCGTTTTGTCAGTAGACTGCCGGGAGCAGGGAGGGGATACGGGAAATAATGCATGCTATTCCCATGGCATGGTTTCCAATGTCACCTGCAAGGGAATACTGGACAAAAATGAGTACTATTTCCGGGCTGTGTACATGGACTGCCTGAAAGCTGTGGACTTTGCCATAAGCCGCGAGGAAATCGATCCCAGCCGCATAGTAATTGAGGGAGGCAGCCAAGGGGGCGCTCTTGGGATGGCTGTATGCGCAATGGATCACAGGCCTGCGCTGGCTATGCTGGATGTACCCAGCAACAGCAACTTGGTTGCGCGGGTGGAGGGCGCAAACGGCAGCTTCGCCGCCGTTTTTGAATATATCAGGCGACGTCCAGAGCACGCTGACAAAGCATATGAGACGCTCAGCTACTTTGATGTCATGAATATGGCTGAAAGCATCACATGCCCCGTCTATGCCTCTGTAGGGCTTAAAGACGATGTCTGTCCAGCCAAGCACTACTTCGCTTCCTATAATCGAATCGTCTCACCCAAGCAGATATCCGTCTATCCATTTAACGGGCATGAAGGCGGCGGCGCAGCTCATCAGGAAAAAAAACTCCGATTCCTGGCTGCGTGGCTGTCTGACAACAAGCGGAAGATATAGTTATTTGAATTTGAAAGTTCCAATTTAGAGCTTGATTATACAGCGAATGCCTATATCAATCGCACTCGCTGTATAATCAAGCTCCAAAAAGGCAGTTTAGTACGAAAATACATTTTATGAACATTTGTCCATGCCTCAAACACACAAATGGCTTAATATTTTCATCCTTAGTGGTGAAGCGAACCTTCATAGGGGTTTATATGAAAAGCTGTATATCTACGCATTGCGAGAGCCAAGGCGCAACCGCGCCACCCGCGCTTAAAATGCGCGTGAGGCATCTAATGAGCCCAGTAGACGTCTAGAAAATTCGTTGCCGCCACTTTATGCCTCAGACATATGACGAGCTTTGGCGAAGATATGCTGATTTTCATAGGAAATTGCCATTTTATAGCTTGATTATACAGTGAGTGCGATTGATATCGGCATTTAGCACCGCTCAATGGATAACCAAGCTCCGAAAACTTTTGGCTGACCTGCGTAATAGGCGCCTGGAAGATAAAAGTTGAGGCGCGTTTATTCCGGTTCGGCAACCTCTCCGCTTCAATTGCCCGCCTCTGCATGGCGGCGTATCAGTGTATGCCATTAGGGGTAATAAGCTTGAACCCAAGTGTTGCCCTTCTTTGATTTCATTAAGTTAAAATATTGTGTGTCCACAAAAACATAATTTTTTTGAATTACAATATAAATCAAATATTTGTTTTGTACTTATTTTTTCGACAGCATTTTTCAGAATATTCAAAGGCCTATTGGCATATGAGTTATTAGCGCTGCTCTTGCGAGCAGGTCGACAAACTCCGCTCTTTCGTATAGACTTCTTTTAGGGAGCTTAAGTTGTTTTTGCATCCATATCAAAGTCAGAGCTTGACGTATATGATATCGCGTTCCTGACCGGAGCGACGCCCTTTTCAATTCCTTCGCATAAATGATTCGAACATGGAGTTTTTGCATTCCTTGAGAAAGGCGTCCAGAGAATCCAGCGTTCTTCCCATAATGGCAACATGGAACGGGACACGCCTACGTCGGGTGCAGAACCGGTTGCCGGGCATCAGCTTCGAGGCGATCACCGGCTTGCCTAGAGTGGCGATGGTTTGGCAATAGATTTTCAGCAATTCCCCTTCTGGCCCTGTACCAGCCACAGCGCGCCGGTATGCGCGTGATCGTTGCGACCGCCTTTAAACCCGCTGCCCGCGAACCGCTGTCCAGTTTGGCCTTGTGGGCGTCCAGCAGCCCGATGACGGGAAGCGCCGCGTGATCCTTCACGTTTCCGGAAATGATCAGGCCTTGTTGCTCGCCGACGAGTAGCAAGGCCTGATCATTTTCGGCCAGCGCCAGGCAGCTGTTTAGCGTGCCCGCTGATCCCCGCGCCGTAGCTTCTCCAGCGTTGCGTTGCTGATCCTGGCGCTCTACAGCAGGCATTTGTACGCCGTGTCCAGCAGGGGGAACGCTTGCCGTTTAGCCGGATGGCGAGACCAAGGCTTTTCGCCGTGTCCCTCGCGGTTTCTTCGCTGACTCCAGCCTCGTACTTTGAGATGCGGAGAGTTTTGATCCAGCGCTCCATGCGCAGGGAATTCACCGGCGCGCGCTCCCGTCGTCTGTACGCTGACTGGTCGGCTCGGCAGCCCGCCATGTCGACGAAGCTGTGGAAGCGGATTGAGCAGCTATGCTCCTTTCGTCTTTTGGCGGCAGAGCTGCAACGTCGTGAAAAAAGCGCCCCCAAGCCAGAGGCGCTTTTTAGCTCTAAGAAATAAAGTTGGAAAACAAAAAGTTGCATTTGCCGATTTCTCCGCAAATGGCGCTTGGCAGCTCTGCATACTGTTCGCGCTTGTCTCAAATGGCTCTGATACTTTATGAAAGCATCATACCGCTTCTCCAGAAAGTCAATGGCTGAATTATGGATCCGCAATGCCGGGAACTCAAGCATTGGCGCCCCGCTTTTGACGGAAACTCCATCTTGGCATCCATGTCCATGGTTGCTGCCAGCCACTGATTGCCTCTGCCTTTCTCCAGCTTGCTGATGTTTCCCTGCGCAATCTTTTAGCGTTCAGATGATTGCTTCTGTGCGGGTTCGGATTTTTTGCGCGCGTTGATCATCTCCTTGACGATGTCGGACTCGGACTAGTGGCGCCTGGAGGTTGCGCGCGTGGATAGGGTGATGTGGACGGACGGATCCTGTATTTCAATGAGTCCGCCGCGATTCGGAGCGCGCACGAAATCAGTCTCCATGCAGGTGAAGGCTTGGCCTTTGCCATGGCCGTCCGCTGTGGCGCGGCTGTGTCGTCGCACTTTTTCGGCGACGCGCTCCAGCCATGCAATCCTGCGGCGAGGCGTTTAGTTGGCGATTCCGCAAGCGGGCGGAAAAAATGGCAAACAAAAAAGGAAAGCCACGCAATCGCGGCTTTCCTGGAATTCAGAGCCTGTCTTCCCCTAGTGCTTTCGCTCTTAATTGCGTGATATGCTTTTAGCATGTACAATGCCTGATTATAGCCAAATAGGACTGTAGCGCATTTAAGACTGTCTGCACTAGTGGAACGAACCAGCTATGGCATTATTGCAATCAAGCGGTGCTAATGCCTTAAAACAGACTCCCCGAGCGGGACTCGAACCTGCAACAACCCGGTTAACAGCCGGGTGCTCTGCCAATTGAGCTATCGAGGAAAACACTCAAAGAAAACACAAAATGCATTCTGCGCCTTCAAAACTGAATATAGGAAAACAGGCGCTTAAAGGTCAAGCCCTCGGCCTATTAGTACGGGTCAGCTCAACGCCTCGCGGCGCTTGCACCTCCCGCCTATCAACCTCGTAGTCTTCGAGGGGCCTTACTTCGATTCGAATGGGAGGCCT